>JAISJA010000079.1 GCA_031261765.1 Coriobacteriales bacterium
ATCTCGCCGGGTCCAAGTGAGCGCTTGAAACCCTGTGCGCCGGTCGCGCAGAACACACAACCCATAGCACAACCTACCTGCGTAGAGAAGCAAACGGTCAAACGGTTCTCTTCTGGAATACCAACGCACTCAACAACGTCGTTGTCCTCAACCTCTATAAGATATTTACGGGATCCGTCAGAGGAAACCTCGCGTTGTATCAAGCGCGGCAATATGATAGCATACTCGCTTGCTAGCTTTTCTCTAAGTCCCTTCGACAGGTTCGTCATTTCCTCAAAAGAACCCGCTTGGCGGGCATACAGCCATTCCGCTACCTGGCCAGCCCTGTATGCGGGCTCGCCTAGCTCTTGCAGGCGCGTCTTTAACTGTGACGCGCCATATGTTTTTATGTTCGTTTTCATGCTACTATTATTATGTCAAAAGACCTCGTCTTGGTTGTATGGGGCCGCACGCGAAAGCCGGCCGTGCGCAATGACACTCATAAGCCGCACCTCGTTTTGTGTGTGCCGCAATAGAAAGGATGCCAGTTGACCACAAACATAAAACCGCTTAGGGTCGCCCTTTTGTGCGGAGGAAAGAGCAGCGAGCGCGATATATCACTTGCCGGGGCGGCTAACGTCCGCGGCATATTAGAGTCCAGCGGACATACGGTCATAGTCATAGACACTGCCGACAAGGACTTCATCAAGCAGATCGCAGACACAAACGCGGACGTCGCGTTTGTCTTGCTCCATGGCCGCGGCGGCGAGGATGGCACGGTACAGGGCCTGTTGGAGCTTATGGGCATACCGTATACCGGAAGCGGCGTGCTGGCAAGCGCCACGGCGATGGACAAACAACGTAGCAAGATAGTATACGA
This sequence comes from Coriobacteriales bacterium, assembly GCA_031261765.1. Next base: position 860 of record JAISJA010000079.1, read on the forward strand.
GCATGCTAGCCTAAAAACACCAAGAAGCGTTTGTTTCTCAAAAGACACGTGCGCTGGGGGATTGCTTGATGAAAAAGGCAAGCAATATGATATGGACGACCTGGTTCGTCACATAGGCCTGCCATGCGTCGTGAAGCCCGCGTGTGACGGATCTTCCGTTGGCGTGTCCATAGTGCAGGAAGAAGAAAACCTTGAACCCGCTATAACAGCGGCTTTTGGCGTATGTGAGCGACTGCTTATAGAAACGTATATAGACGGCACAGAGGTAACGGTGCCTGTCTTAGGTACGAAAGAGCCAATGGCGCTGTCGGTAATAGAGGTGGTTCCGAAAAACGAATTCTACGACTTCGAGTCCAAATACAGCGACGGAGGCTGTGAACATATAATACCAGCGCGCATTACAGACGAACAGACACAAGCGTGTAAGGATGTCGCCATTGCCGCACATATGGCCTTAGGCTGCAGCGGCATGTCACGCACGGACATGATCTTAGACAAAGACGGCACTCCGTGGGTCATAGAGACGAACACCATACCCGGCATGACCGACAAATCGTTGCTTCCGCATGACGCGCAGCATGACAATATATCAACAAGCGAGCTTTATAACATGCTAATATCATATGCGATAGAGGAGCACTCATGTACGACATAGCGATAATAGGTGCGGGCCCCGCGGGGCTTTCCGCGGCGATAACGGCGCGAGCGCGGGACAAAGACGTCATAATCATATCCAACAGACCACAAGAAAGCCCACTTGCGAAGTCAAAGCTCATAAATAACTATCCGGGGCTGCCAGGTATAAGCGGCGTTGGCTTGTTAGAAAACATGTTAAAACACGCAAACGAACTTGGTGTTAACTTCAAGCCAGCACGTGTCATAAGCGTCCTGCCTGTGTCTGAAGGTGACGCGACGACGTTCTCTATTACGACAAGTGACGATTTCGTAGACGCTAAAAGCGTCATTTTGGCGTTTGGCGCGCAAACGGGCGGTAAGCCTTACCCTGGCGAACAAGAGTACCTTGGTCGCGGCGTGAGTTATTGCGCAACGTGCGACGGCATGTTGTATCGCAACGCCACGGTGTGCGTTGCCGGCCTTAGTACCGAGGCCGTTAGCGAGGCGAATTTCCTAGCCGGTCTTGGGGCCACGGTGCACTTCATATCCAAAGCCCCGGCAAAGGACCTTGACACACAAGACGCCGCGAATACCATATATGCGCACACGGGCGTCATATCGTCAATAGACGGCGACGCGCTTGGCGTTACCGGTGTTACGTTAAAAGAAGGGGATAAAGACGCACATATAAATTGCACGGGCGTGTTCGTGCTGCGCCCGTCGGTCGCGCCCAATGCCCTTCTGGCGACACTTCAGGTAAAAGACGGGTTCGTTAACGTTGACGCGCATATGCGCACGAACGTTCCCGGAGTGTTCGCCGCCGGCGATTGCACGGGTGCGCCTTTACAGGTAGCTAAAGCCGTTGGCGAAGGCCAGGTAGCGTGTTTCGCCGCCGTAGATTATCTAGCGGGATAAACACTTCAACATAAGCTCCGGGCTTTTAAAAGAAGCCTCTCGTAACGGCCATGCCGCAACCTGCGCCGATATGGGATAATAAGGTTAGCTCAGGCGGCGCCATACCCCGAACCTGGTCAGGTCTTGACGGAAGCAGCCATAAGGGGTCACTGGCGAGCGCCTGGGTCATTTTTCTAGACTTTGGTTTGGCACCTAAGCTGTCGATAGCCACGCTCATTGACGACCCAACCAACGAAAGGTAGTTCTTGGACATCATCCAGTTCTTCATAGACCTCTTGCGCGACCCGCGCGGGTTTATCGCCAGTTGGATAACCACGCTTGGCCCCATTTGGGTTTACGCTCCGCTGTTCGTAATCATATTCATCGAGACAGGCCTTGTCGTCACGCCGTTTCTGCCCGGAGACTCACTTTTGTTCACCGCTGGCATTTTCGCCGCGGACGGTGGCGGTTTGAATATATTCGTGTTGTTGGTGCTCATGTACATAGCCGCGGTTTTGGGCAACACGTCTAACTATTGGATTGGCCGCAAGATAGGCGGGGCCATAATAAACTCCGGCCGCATAAAGGCGCTTACGCCCGAACGCATAGAGAAGACCCAGAAGATGTTCGACAAATATGGTTTTCTAGCCATAGTGCTCACGAGGTTCCTGCCAATCATACGTACGTTTGCCCCGTTCATAGCAGGTTTGGGAGAGATGCATTTTTGGCGCTTCACGGCGTTCAACGTCATCGGCGGCGTCGCCTGGGTTTCGCTGTTCACGTTACTTGGCTATTTCTTTGGCGGCATTCCGTTCGTGCAAGACAATTTCGAGCTCGTGATAATAGCCATCATCGTCATAAGTTTCGTGCCTACCATAGTGGGCGTCATAAAAGCCAAGCTTGGTAAAAAGAAAAACTAAACCAAGCAAAACCAAGTCAAACCAAACCAAACATGTAAGTTCTGTGGAAAATACGCCATAAGCCTTCCCGTAGCGCTATCCTTGTACGGTGCGTCTGTCAAACGCTATAAGGAAAGGCCAATATGGACCTCAAAAACAAGATCATATACATCGTGTCAGCCGTAACGGTGGTTATAGCGATGACAGCCATGATAATAATATACGCGCTTTTGCTGCAGCCGCTTCAAGCAGGCGGAACAACGCTTTCTACGAAGAGCCTTGAAGAGGCGACGGAAGCTCCCGTTGTGGCGCAAACAGACGAAGGCCAAACGTTGTACACACGCCCTGCAGATGGCGAAGAGTATGCTCCCGAGCAAGTCGTTATAACATATGGAGCCAACGAAGACGAGACAGCTCTTTTCACGGCTATCGAAGCCGCTATAAACGACGCCTCTTCCGGCGCGCAGGGAGGCGCGCAAGTGCAAGCGCTCACACCCAATTCTACCACGCAAAAATCGGCGCTCGTAAGGCTTCCCCAAGACGTCTCCATAGAAAAAGCTTCTGCTATCATGCTAGCAATACCACAAGTTAGCACTGCGGAGCCAAACCATATAGCCTACGCGACACAAGGTTATAGTGTCAATGATCCATATGCCGCAACCACCTATTGGCCTATCGCAGACAATGGACAAGGCAAACAGCATGCTCCTGCCGATACCAGCAGCTTCGTTAGCACAAACATGCACGACAACGGGTCACAATGGTGGCTTGCAAGTGTTCATGCGTTTGACGCGTGGAACACCGTCAGAACGGATGGCCAGGTGGAAGTAGCCGTGCTTGACACTGGCGTTCGTGCCACACACTCAGACCTGCAGAATAACATAGACAAAACAAACGCCAAGAGTTTTGTATCAGGCCAAAACGACGCCATAAACGATCAAAACGGGCATGGTACGCACGTGGCCGGCATAATAGCCGCCGAAGCAAACAACAATAATATGTTCGCAGGCGTATCGTATAACGCGAAAGTGCTTCCGATACAAGTACTTGACAAGGACGCCAAAGGATACATAAGCGATATAGCCGCGGGCCTGGACTACGTTACAGGCCTAAAGACAAGCGGAGTGCTTGGAAACCTTCGCGTTGTGTCCATGAGCCTGGGAGCCGGAGCTGATACAACTTTGCATAACGCCGTGAGAAACGCCACGGACGCAGGATTGTTATGTGTCGCGGCCGTTGGTAACGACGGCGACTCGCGTCTTGTCTATCCTGGCGCCTACGACGAAAGCGTATGCGTGGGAGCCACGGACTCAACTAACGGAAGGGCCTGGTGCTGGCAAGAGAACACGATCACCCACACAAAAACGCAGTTCTATTTCAGCAACCATAACCAGTGCGTGGATATCGCGGCGCCCGGCGCCGTCATTTTAAGCACGTACAACAACTCTGACAGAGGACTTTGTTGGGACTCCGGGACGTCAATGGCTACTCCCATAGTGGCAGGAACGGCGGCTTTGATGTTCGCAGAGAATCCTAGCCTGACCGTAAGCCAGGCAAAATCGGTCTTATACGATACCGCGACAGACTTGGGCACGACCGGCAGGGATGACTTCTTTGGGCACGGCCTTGTTAACGCCGCCGCGGCCGTTGCCACGCCGGGCGCGTCCATTATAACTTCTATCGTTCCAGGCGACGCCTCTTTAACGGTGGCGTTCAACGCCCCGGCATCAAACGGGGCATCTGCAATCAACGGATACAAGATAGAATACAGCGCAGACGCAACTACGTGGACAACGGCCTCGAATACGGTGGCCTCTTCTCCGTATATGATAAGCGGCCTTGCAAACGGCATACAATATTATGTGCGGATAAGCGCCGGCAACTTAATGGGATACGGGCCTTCAACTACGACGGAGAGCACATATGCGCCGGTTGCGCCATCCGCCAAGCCCGGTGCGCCCTCCATAGAGTCTGTGTCATGCGGCAACGGGTCCCTTGTGGTGTCATTTGGTGCTCCGCAAACCGGCGAAGGCATAGACACTTACAAGATAGAATACAGCGCAGACGCAACTACGTGGACAACGGCCTCGAATACGGTGGCCTCTTCTCCATATACGATATATGGCCTTGCGAACGGAACGGCATATTAGGTACGGGTGTCGGCCCATATCGCAGGCGGTTGGGGAGCGCCGGCAAATAGCGTCGAGACCTATGCTCCGTCCGTTGCGCCGGACGCCCCTTCTATAGAGTCGGTGTCGCCCGGCGACTCGTCGCTTGCCGTCTCGTTTATACCTCCCGCACAAGACGGCGGCGCTGCCATTGACGCATATTGTGTGGAATACAGTACAAACGGGGTTTCGTGGACAAACGCCACGACAAACGCGGCGTCTTCTCCATATACGATATATGGCCTTACAAACGGCACGGCATATTACGTTCGCGTATGCGCGCACAACGTAAACGGCAACGGGCCTTATGCAGCGACTGGCGCCGCTACGGCCCCCATCGCCCCGCGCACGGTGCCGTCCTCTCCTACGATAAACAATGTGGACGTGGGCGATTCATCCCTGGTTGTCTTCTTCTTGGCTCCAATTAAAAGCGGCGGTGCCGTCGTAGACGCCTACGAAGTGGATTACAGTCCAGACGGTAGTACGTGGACGACCGCGTCTGACAACGTTGTGTCTTCTCCATATACCATAGATGGTCTTACGAACGGCACGGCATATTACGTTCGTGCACGCGCGCACAACGCCGTGGGGTGGAGCCAGTATGCCACAAGCTCGGACGCATACATACCGCTTGACGTACCGGGCGCTCCTACCATAAACAACGTTGTTCCCGGCAATGGCACGCTAACCCTTTATTTCTCATCGCCATCACAAAACGGCGGTGCGGACATTGACAAATACAGGATAGGTTATCGCGCGACAGACAACGACACGTGGACATATTGCCAGTCAGAGCTAATGCTATATGGAGCGGTCAATATAACAGACCTGGCGAACGGCACGGCATACTATGTTTGTATCGCCGCGCACAACGCTAAAGGATATGGGCCTGCGGCCAGCACTAGCTATACGAACAGCGCGTACACTCCGTTAACGGTACCCGATGCGCCGTCTATAGTGTCTGTCATGCAGCAGGCGGAATCGCTGGTGCTTTGTTTTAACCCACCGGCGTTTAACGGTGGCGCGGACATAGACGCCTATATGGTGGAATACAGCACAGACGCCGTTACGTGGCAGGCATGCATGGATATCGTTACGCAATCTCCCTATACGCTAAACGGGCCCGTAAGCGGCGCGTCGTATTACGTACGCGTCTTTGCGCACAACCAGGCCGGCCTTGGTGCGGCCGCGCAAACCCAATCTGCGTATCAATTGCAGGATTCCGCTCAAACAAACGTTCCAGAGCCGCCGGGAATAACCTCGGTAGTTCCGGCAGACAACGCCCTTAATGTCTATTTCCAGACCGTCCAGGCAAATGACGCATATAGGATAGAGTACAGCGCGACGGGACGGGACGGTGATTGGCAGGAAGCCACAGCCAATGCAGTCTCTTCTCCGTACGCCATAGACGGTCTTACGAATGGTACGGCGTATTACGTTCGCGTACGCGCGCACAACCAGTATGGATGGGGCCAGGCTGCGACGACACAGGAACGCTATGTTCCAAGCACGCGCCCCGATCCGCCTATGGGCATATCGGTTGCTTGTGGCAATTCGCTGCTATCTGTCATGTTCACCGCGCCTGCGTATGATGGAAATGCCGCTGTCGATAAATACAGGATCGAGTACAGCGTGTCTTTGGATGGTCCTTGGATGTCGTGTGCGACCGAGCCCGTGAGCGCCGGCGCGGCCATGAACATACTGAACCTTGCGAACGGTACGCCATACTACATACGCGTGTGTGCGCATAACCTAAACGGTTACGGCGAATACGCCACCACACAAGACGCGTATACGCCGTCTACGGTACCGGGAGCGCCGATTATTAGTAACGTGCGACCGGGCGATCGGCACATCGCGGTTTCGTTTTCTGGTGCCGAGCTTAACGGCGGCGCGCAGATAGACGCATATGGTTTGGAATACAGCGTTGCCGACACCAACGAATGGCATATAGCCAGCATCACGATAGACCCATCGCAAGGCGAATATGCCATAGACGGCCTTACGAACGGAACTGCATACTACATACGCATGGCTGCCCACAACCAAAACGGGTGGGGCGACATAGCCAAGGACAACGTAACGTACACACCGTTCACGGCGCCTACTCCGCCGACCATAACCAAAGTGGTTCCCGGTGATAATTCGCTTATCGTATATTACACCGCGCCCGAAAACGACGGCGGAAGCCCCATAGACCACTATGATATCGAGTACGCGGAAGCCAATACGCTGGCGCCTGGGAGCCTTACGGCTTCAGTCGACGCCAGTTCTATTGACCATATATCTGCGTCAGACCTTGAGTTCGCGCGCAGGGTGGTAGAAGCCGTCGCACATTCCAATACGGCGCACTCGTTGGCGACACCTCTTGGTGCAGACGAACCTATATGGAAAGTCGCCGCGTCTAACATTCCCATAACGGACCGCGAAGGAAGCTATGAGATAACGGGGCTTACAGGCGGAGTCCCGTATCTTGTGCGGCTTGTCGCGTACAACGAAGGTGGTGCCTTTTCGTATAACAACGCAGACGTTGACGCCGGCAACACGCCTTACGTACCCATAGTTCCACCGCTTGGCTCTACGCCAAGCCCGCCACTTGGCGAAGGCGAACAGCCCGAAAACCAACCCGCGGACGTAGTGTACGATACAGGCACTTCTTATTATGCCAACAACAACGATCTTAGAGAATCGGACGACCTTTATGATGACGAGGTTGGATTGTACTATAGCCACATCAAACGGGACTACGACAAATCGTCTGGTGCCGGTGCAGACAACGATGCCGACGCTACAGGCTCAAATGCGAACAGGCACTTGCCGTATATGGGCAACGGCACAGGTGACATCGATGTTGACGCAATGTTGTCTGACGCGGGACTTATGGTATATGGCTGGGCTGCAATAGTCATAGCGGCTTCAGTCTTTATCATTGTCGGTATAATCGTAGCGATAAAGGTGCGCTACCGCAAGCGCTGGTACACGTCTTTGACCAGCAAGTAACCAGTGTGTTAAACTAGCTATATAAACTATCGAATTACCGATTAAGAAAGACCTATCCATTATAGACAAGGAGAGCTGGTTTTGGCTGTAAAGATTCGCTTGGCGCGTCATGGCGCGAAAAAGCACCCGTACTATCGTGTTGTTGTAATAGACTCACGCGCAAGGCGCGACGGTCGCGTTATAGAGGAGGTCGGCCGTTATAATCCCAACGTGGAGCCGGCCATGGTAACGCTTGACATTGAGAAGATAGACGCGTGGATTGGCAAAGGCGCGCAACTTACAGAGACCACGGCACGTCTGCTTAAAGGTGTACGCGAGAACGGTAACACAACGGCCGCGCCCGCAGCCGAGCAGCCCGCTGAGCCCGCCAAGCCCGAGAAGATAATCCTGGACAAGAAAGAGGAGCCTGAGGCCGAGGCACCCAAGGACGCCGAAGCCGAAGAGGCCAAGGAAGCTCCAGCAGAAGACGCTGCCGATAAAGACGCCGCAGCCGATGACGCTAAGGACGCTGAGTAATGTCTGACGAGGCGGTAGAGGTCGAAGACATGGCCGAGGATGAAGAAGCGGTTGAGATAGACGAGACGGAGCCGTTTGGCGAAACCGACGAGGCCGACGAATCTGACGAGTTTGGACTTCCAAGTGAAGCCGAAACCATAACAGAGCTCGTTCGCATGATTGCCGTGGCGTTGGCAGACGACAAAGACGCAGTCTCCGTTGACACGCAGATAACCTCCGACGACAATCGCTCCATCTCGGTTAATATATCCGTAGCGCCCGATGACACCGGCAAGGTCATAGGCCGCCAGGGACACGTAATAAAATCCATACGCGCGCTCGCACGCGCGAACGCCGCGTATCTGAACTACGGTCACGTGGACGTAGAGGTCCTGGACTGAGGAGCCGTACCGGCGCCCAAGCCACAACCGTTATTTACGCGCGCCCGCGAAGCAAGCGGTTAGCATGCAAACATACGAACAGATAGCGCGCATTACAAAACCAAAAGGCCTTGACGGCAAGATAGCCGTCCGGGCCTTTTCAGATTTATACGTTGGACAAGACGTATGGATAGTGCCACCTACGTCACGCGGCATACGCCACACCACCATAGAGGATATAAGCGATTATGCTATCAAGCTAGCAGGTGTTGACGATAGGAGCTCAGCATACGAGCTTCAAGGTAAATATCTGCTAGCTGCTTGTTCAGACGTGCGCCATGGGGACGGTTCTTGCGGCGTACAGACTGCATCATCCTGCGAGCCGCCAAGTGCAACCTCGTCATCCTGCGAGCCGCAAAGCGGCTGCGCAGGATCCCTTTTCGTACGCACGCCGCAAGAACCGTCCCCATGGCACGCGACCGTACGACCGGCAACCCGCGTATATGACAAGAACGAATATGTTGGTGACATAGATTACGTGGAGCAGACCCCGGCGCACCCTATGCTCATATTAAAAGACGGGGCTATGATTCCATACGTGGACGACTTCATAGTAAAGACCACGGAAGACGCCATATACATGGACCTGCCAAGCGGGCTATTGGAGATCAATAAATGATAATAGACACGCTTTCGGTGTTTCCTCAGATGTTCGACGGCCCTATGGGAATGTCCATGATAGGACGCGCGAGGAAAGCCGGCATCTTACGGTTTAATGCGTACGACCTTCGCGATTGGACCCATGACAGGCATCGTACGACAGACGACGAGCCATATGGCGGCGGCGCCGGGCAGTTAATGAAAGTCGAGCCGGTGTATGAGGCGCTTGATGATTTAATGGGCCTTACCTCCAAGGGCGACGGCGTGGGCAACGCCGACATGGGCCACGCTTGCGACGATGGCGAAACCGGCGACGCGCGCCCCGTGCGTCCACAAGTCATATTCTTCGCTCCGCACGGCAAGCGCTTCGACCAACAAATGGCCGTGGAGTTATCAAGACAAGAGCACCTCATAATGGTGTGCGGTCACTATGAGGGTTTTGACGAGCGCGTTTATGAACGCGCGGACCATATAATCTCTATAGGTGATTACGTGGTCACCGGCGGCGAGCTTGCGGCCATGGTCGTGACCGACGCGGTATGTAGGCTCATTCCCGGCGTGCTTGGAAACGAACAGTCAAGCGTGGACGAGTCGTTCTCGGCCGAAAGCGACAACCTTTTGGAGTATCCGCAGTACACGCGTCCGGCGGAATACCGTGGCATGAAGGTGCCTGACGTGTTGCTGTCCGGCGACCACGCGGCCGTAGATAAGTGGCGCCACGAACAAGCGCTTAAGCGCACGGCCGAGCTGCGCCCGGACCTTTTGCGCTAAACGTCATTCCGGGCTTGACCCGGAATCTAAGCCGTAGCACAAAATCTGCCTATTATACGTGAGCTGTGCGAATCATCTAGTGGCGCCCATGCGCCATTCTTGGCTTGATATATAATTACCTCAATAGAAAACTCTTTTCTAAGGAGGGAACACATGAACTTGCAACGTCCCAATTCCAACGATGCCACCCAGACATCGAACCGATCCCGTTCTGTCGCGCCGGTCAGCGGCCTTTGCACTCGCTGTAAAGACGATTGCACCGGAAACTGCGAGGTGTTCAAATCCTCGTTCCGCGGTCGCGAGGTAATCTACCCAGCTCCGTTTGGACATGTTACCGCAGGAGCGGACAAGGAATACCCCATCGACTATTCGCACCTTAACATCTGTGGATACGCGCTTGGGCTTAAAGGCCTGCCAGAGGGCGAGGAGGCCGGCCCGGACACGGCCACGTTCCCGTCTGTGAACACGGAGACGGAGTTCGGTTGGAAAAACAAAGTCAAGATGAAGATGCCGATATTCACAGGCGCGCTTGGCTCGACGGAAGTGGCGCGTGCGAATTGGGAGCAATTCGCTATTGGCACGGCCATAAGCGGCATCTCGCTTGTTTGCGGCGAGAACGTCTGCGGTATAGACCCAAAGCTTGAACGTGACAAGAACGGCCAGGTAGTGAACGCGCCCGACATGAAGCGCCGCGTTGAGCTATACAAACGCTACCAGGAAGATTATGGCGACATACTGGTGCAGATGAACGTAGAGGACACGCGTCTTGGCGTTGCCCGCTACGTTATAGAGGAACTTGGCGTTGACACCGTGGAGCTTAAATGGGGCCAGGGCGCGAAGTGCATTGGCGGGGAGATAAAAGTCGACTCGCTGGAACGCGCGCTGGAGCTACAGAGCCGCGGCTACATAGTAACGCCGGACCCGTCCAACGAGGGAATCCAGGAGGCGTTCAAAGCCGGGGCCATAAAACAGTTCGAGCGCCACAGCCGCCTTGGGTTTATCGACGAAGAGGATTTTTATAACCAGGTGCAGGCTATACGCGATTTGGGCGCGAAGCGCGTTACGCTTAAGACGGGCGCGTACCCGATGCGCGAGCTCGCGATGGCGCTTAAGTGGTCGTCCAACGCTCACATAGACCTGCTTACCATAGACGGCGCGCCGGGCGGTACCGGCATGAGCCCGTGGCGCATGATGGAAGAGTGGGGCGTACCCACGTTCTACTTGCAGTCCATGGCGTATGAGATGGCGAAGATGCTTGACAGGCGGGGTGACTACGTGCCAGACCTTGCGATCGCAGGCGGCTTTAGCGAGGAAGCCGGCATATTCAAGGCGCTTGCTATGGGGTCGCCGTACTTCAAGGCCGTGTGCATGGGCCGCGCGCTTATGATACCGGGCTTCGTTGGCAAGAACATAGAGAAGTGGCTTAAAGAGGACAAGCTGCCAAAGAGCGTGGCGCCGTACGGCACGACCAAAGAGGAGATATTCGTTACATACGAGACGTTGAAAGACAAATACGGTAAAGAGATGGACGAGATCCCGCTTGGCGCCGTCGCGCTTTATACCTATGTCGATAAGTTACGCGTAGGCCTGCAACAGATAATGGCCGGATCGCGCAACATGCGCATAGGCACCATAAGCCGCCAGGACGTCATGGCCCTTACGCCTGAGGCGTCGCAAGTAAGCGGCATACAGTACGTTATGGACGCGTACAGGGACGAGGCCATGGCGATAATCAAAGGGTAGCAAGTCCATACGGTTATTCGTGATTGTCATTCTGCGAGTCGCGAAGCGACTGCGCAGAATCCAATCCCCCGGAATCCAGGCAGGCGGCGTTTTGCGCCGCCTGCCATGTTATGTCTGCCATCGCCTGCTGCTGTATACTTTTATAAGCGAATACGCTAAAACATCAACACGCGTTGAAAGGCAAACATGGCACTTACGTTCCAGGAGATTATCCTCACACTAGAAGATTATTGGGCAAAGCAAGGCTGCATAATATTGCAGCCATATGACAATGAGGTGGGCGCGGGCACGTTCCATTGGGCCACCACGCTGCGTTCGCTTGGTCCCGGCACGTGGAAGACCGCGTACGTGCAACCGTGCCGCCGTCCAACGGACGGACGTTACGGCGAGAACCCCAACCGTCTGCAACACTACTATCAGTTCCAGGTGTTAATCAAACCATCGCCCGACAACGTGCAGGAGCTCTACCTGGACTCCCTGCGCGCTATAGGAATAGAGCCGTCGGAGCACGACGTGCGTTTCGTGGAAGACGACTGGGAGTCGCCCACGCTTGGAGCGTGGGGGCTTGGCTGGGAAGTGTGGCTAAACGGTATGGAGGTAACGCAGTTCACGTACTTCCAACAAGTGGGCGGCATAGAGTGCCGTCCAGTGCCGTCAGAGATAACCTACGGCCTTGAACGCCTTGCCATGTACATACAAGGCGTGGACAGCGTCTTTGACATCGTGTGGTCAGACGATGGCAACGACACCGTATTCACTTACGGCGACGTGTATTTGCAAAACGAGAGGGAATTCTCTACATATAACTTCGAGGTCGCGGACACTGACTTCCTGTTTGGCGAGTTCGACCGCTACGAGAAGGAATGTAATCGCACGCTGGAAGCCGGGCTACCGCTGCCGGCGTATGACTACGTGTTGAAGTGCTCGCACGCTTTCAACTTGTTGGACGCCCGCGGCGCCATAAGCGCCACGGAGCGCGCCGCATATATATTAAGGGTCAGGACGATAGCCAAAGCCTGCTGCGTGGCCTACGCGGAAGAGTCACGATGATACAGCAAAGCTGTATCATCGGCTTTTATTGCGCGTCATTCCCGCCGTCATTCCCGCGAAGGCGGGAACGGGAATCCAGCCCTTTGTACGGTACGCCATTCCCGTTGAGTACCCCGTCATTCCCGCGAAAGCGGGAATCCAGCCTCTTGCACAGCCCGTCATTCCCGCGAAAGCGGGAATCCAGCCCTTTATATTAGGAGAGTTATGAAGAACCCATGCGTGTATATTTTGGCAAGCAAGTTTTTAGGGACTTTATATATTGGAGTTACAAGCGATTTGCCAAAACGCATATGGAAGCACAAGAACGATACGAACGAAGGTTTCACAAAACAGTATAGCGTCCATGATCTGGTTTATTATGAAATGCATGGTTCTATGGAAGAAGCCATATTGCGCGAAAAGCAAATGAAAAAATGGAACAGGAAATGGAAGGTACGCTTAATTAGCGAAAATAACCCGAAATGGGAGGATTTATACGATGATATTAAAGAACGATATTAAAGGGCTGGATTCCCGCAAAGGGCTGGATTCCCGCCTTCGCGGGAATGACGGCGGAGCTCGCGGGAATGACGGCGGGAATGACACAGAAGGGGGTGTTGGCGATGCCGAATAACAACCT
>JAISJA010000014.1 GCA_031261765.1 Coriobacteriales bacterium
GAGGTCGCGGACACCGACTTCCTGTTTGGTGAGTTCGACCGATACGAGAAGGAATGCAATCGCACGCTGGAAGCCGGGCTACCGCTGCCGGCATATGACTATGTGCTAAAGTGCTCGCATGCTTTCAACTTGCTGGACGCCCGTGGCGCCATAAGCGCTACAGAGCGGGCCGCGTACATATTAAGGGTAAGGACTATAGCCAAAGCCTGCTGCGTCGCATACGCGGAAGGGGGTGAGGGCGATGCCGAATAATAACCTGGTATTTGAGATAGGAACCGAGGAGATACCCGCAATGCCGTTGTATAAGGCAACGGAGCAGTTGTGTGAACTGGCAAAGGCCGCGTTTAAAGAAGCGCGCATAGAGCACGGCTGCATAACCACGTGTTCTACCCCAAGGCGCATTATATTGCGCGTACAAGACGTCGCACCCACGTCTACCGCGCTTAGCATGCGCTCGCGCGGGCCCGCGGTGAAGATAGCGTACGACGCGGATGGCAATCCAACGAAAGCCGCACAGGGTTTCGCGCGCGGCAAAGGCGTTAGTATAGAAGACCTTACGCGCGGCATGGACGGAGAAACAGAATACGTTTACGCGGAGGTAAACGAGCCAGCCGAGCAGACGGCGGAATTGCTAGCACCTATGCTTGCTAGCATGATAGTGTCAATAGACTGGCCACGTTCGCAGCGGTGGGGAAGTGGTGACGCCACGTTCTCACGCCCGGTGCGTTGGTTGCTGGCGCTTTTGGGCAGCGACATAATACCCGTGCAATTCGCAGGCCTTACGGCCGGTCGCGCCACGTGGGGCCACAGGCTCATGGCCAACAAGGCTGTTGACGTCGCGTGTGCAAACGAGCTAGCAAGCACACATGATAGCTTATCAATAATAGAGTCAGCAGAAGATCGCGCGAATGTCATTAGCCAGCAGATAGGTGATATAGAGGCGCAAAGCGGACTTAGCGCGCGCGTGCCAAAAGCCGTGCTTAAAGAGGTCGTGAACCTCGTGGAATATCCTACGGTGCTAATGGGCACTTTTGACGAGGAGTTCCTGGAGGTTCCACCAGAGATAATAACGGACGCCATGCTGAAGCACCAACGTTACTTCCCTATGTATGAGGGCGGCGAGGACGGCAAATTGTCCAACCACTTCATAGTGGTGTCCAACGGCGACCCCAAGTACAACGACCAGATAATAGCCGGGCACGAGCGCGTGGTACGCCCGCGCTTAGACGATGCGGCGTTCTTCTATAACGAGGACCTTAAACGTCCGCTTGAGTCTTATGTTGACGACCTTAAGCAGGTCGTGTTCCAGGACAAGTTGGGCACGGTTTACGATAAGGCCGTGCGTATAAAGGGTCTGGCCGCCACGTTGGCCAAGCTTGCCGGCGGAAGCGATGATCAGATAGAGCGCGCGTCCCGCGCGGCGTGGCTTGCGAAAGCGGACCTTGTGACAAGCGCCGTGGTAGAGTTCACGTCGCTGCAGGGCGTTATGGGAAGCTATTACGCGGCGGCGGCCGGGGAGCCCGCAGAAGTCGCGAGCGCCGTACGCGAACACTACCAACCGCGGTTCTCCGGCGACGCGGTCCCGGATGGTTTTGAGAGCCGCATAGTAGCCGTGGCCGACAAGCTTGACACGATATGTGGCATATTCGCCGCGGACATGGAACCCACCGGGTCTTCCGATCCGTTCGCGTTGCGCCGCGCCGCCATAGGCGTGGTCAATATACTACTTGCGGGCCTGCCGTTGTCGCTTAAAGACGCGATATCACAAGCCGTCAGCATGCTCGGCGATATAGCGTCCGACGCCGACGCGCTTATCGCACAGGTACGGAAGTTCTTCATAACGCGCATAGAGGTTATGGCCAAAGACGACGGCTACAGGTCGGACACCATAGACGCGGTGCTGGCCACAGGCGTCATGGAGCCCGCCGACATAATGGCGCGTTTGGCCGCGCTGAAAGAGGCGCGCGACACGCAGCCGCAACTGTTTGAGGACCTTGCCACCGCGTATGCGCGCGCGAACAACCTGCGTGACGCCGCGCTTGGCACCGGCGCTGACGAGGGCTTGTTTGGCGATGCCGAGACCGGCCTTGCAAAAGCCATAGCCGCCGCCGAGCGACAAGTTGATAGCGCGCTTGCCGAAAGCGACTACAAGACAGCCCTAGCCGCTCTTGCAGCCCTGCGCGACCCAATAGACAGGTTCTTTGAGGACGTACTTATCATGGACGAGGACAAGGCACTGCGGGACAACCGCCTGCGCTTGTTAAATGGATTCGTATCCGTATTTAAAAACGTTGCCGATTTTGCAAAGCTAGCAGGCTAATATACTAGTATGTCATTCCCACCGTCATCCTGCGAACGCCGTAGGCGTTGCGCAGGATCTCCCGCATTCGCAGAATGACGCAACCAGCAAAGCAACATGAATTCATCGGTCATACATATAATCTCAGACAGCGTAGGCGACAGCGCCGCTGTCATAGCCGAGGCCGCGGCAAGCCAGTTCACCAACGGCGACTGCAAAACGGAACGCCTGCCAAACGTGACAAGCGTTAACCAGGTAGCGGAGTTCATAGACAAGCACCTAAACGAAGCGAACGGCGAAGAGATCGTCGTGTTGTACACCATTGCCACACGTGAGCTGCGCGAGGAACTGCAAGCCTACTTCGCAAGCAAGAACGTGGCGGCCGTGGACCTGCTTGGCCCGTCCATAGCGGCCATAGCCGAGGCAACAGGGCTGCGCCCGGCAGAGGAGCCCGGCATAATACGCAAGACCGACGAGGAGTATTTCACCCGCGTGGAGGCTATGGAGTTTGCCGTGGACCACGACGATGGCCGTCAACCCGAGGGTCTTACGGAAGCCGACATAGTGCTCATAGGCGCGTCGCGTACCAGCAAGACGCCTATATCCATATACCTTGGAACGCAGGGCTACCGTGTCGCGAACGTTCCGCTGGCGCCCGAGACAGACCCGCCCAAGCAGCTGTTTGACGTAGAACGGTCGCGGATCTTCGGTCTTACGTCTGACCCTACGCTGCTCTCTGAGATACGCTACAGACGCCTTGGCAACGCCGTGCACGTGGCAGGGCAATACGCCGATCCCACATACGTGCAGGAAGACTTGGACGAGGCGCGCGCTTTAATGAGGCGTCTTGGTTGCATAGTCATACATACCGATAACCGCGCCGTAGAGGAGACCGCCCAGGAGATACTACGCTATTACGAGGCCGCGCATGAGACCGTGCGTCACGGTGCCGACGCGGCCTAAGCGTTTAAAGCTTCCAGCGTATCGCGTAAAGTCTTATAATATATGCATTGGTTTTATCGCTATTTATATAAAGGCGTACCTCATATTGGAAGAAGGAGCAAACCGTGAGTGATTCAACGCAACGGGTATTCAAGTTTGGTAAGGATGCCCAGGGGAACAACGTTACAGAAGGTAACAAGGACATGAAGGACATCCTTGGTGGCAAAGGCGCGGGATGCGCGGAGATGGCATCCATTGGCCTACCTGTGCCTCCGGGGTTCACGATCTCCTGCCAGACGTGCAGGGATTATTACCATAATAACAACGAGTTCCCGGCGGGCGTCTTGGACGAGATACAGAAGTACCGCCTTGACCTTGAGCAGCGCATAGGCAAGAAGATAGGCGACGCGGACGATCCGCTGCTGGTAAGCGTGCGCTCCGGCGCTCCTATATCCATGCCCGGCATGATGGACACGGTGCTTAACCTTGGGCTTAACGATAAGTCCATATACGGCCTTATAAAGCAGACCGGCAACGCGCGTTTCGCGTGGGACAGCTACAGGCGATTCATACAGATGTTCTCTAACGTGGTCATGGGACTTAGCGGTGACCTGTTTGAGAACGCCATAAACGCGAAGAAGATCGCGCGCGGCGTATCAAGCGACACAGAGCTTGACGCGAAGGACTTAGAAGAACTTGTGGATGAGTTCAAGGATATATTCTCCAACAACGTGTCCGCGGCTGAGTATCCGCAACTCGCGCAGGGCGGCCGCGCGGTGTTCCCGCAGGACCCGGATATACAACTTAACCTTGCGATACGTGCGGTCTTCGGTTCATGGGGCAACGACCGCGCCATCCTTTATCGCAAACAGAATAAGATCTCTGACGATATGGGCACCGCCGTTAACGTGCAGGCCATGGTGTTCGGCAACAAGGGCGACACGTCTGCCACGGGCGTCGCGTTCACGCGCAACCCGGCGACCGGCGAGAACGAGTTCTACGGCGACTACCTTGTTAACGCACAGGGCGAAGACGTCGTAGCCGGTATTCGTAACACGAGCCCGATAAGCGACCTTAAGACGGTGGACGGCCTGCAGGACGCCGGCCGCGAGCTAGAGGAGGTCTTCGACACGCTGGAGAACCACTATCGCGATATGTGCGACATAGAGTTCACCATAGAGCAGGGCAAGCTTTGGATGCTGCAGACGCGCGTGGGCAAGCGTACCGCGGCGGCCGCGCTGCGCATAGCCATAAGCATGGTAGACGAAGGCCTTATCACGAAAGAAGAGGCCGTGAAGCGCGTTGACCCCGAACAACTTGACCAACTGCTGCATCCGCAGTTCGACAAGGACGCGAAATACGACGTCATAGCGACCGGCCTTAACGCGAGCCCCGGCGCGGCCGTGGGCGAGGCCGTGTTCTCTGCCGCTGACGCCGTTGCCGCCGCGGAAGCCGGGCACAAATGCGTGCTGGTGCGTTGGGAGACGAACCCTGACGACCTTGCCGGCATGATAGCCGCAGAAGGCATACTTACCAGCCATGGTGGAAAGACGTCACATGCCGCGGTTATAGCGCGCGGTATGGGCGCGCCTTGCGTATGCGGCGTTGACGTGCTTAACATAGACGCCGAGAAGAAACGCGCTACCATAACCGGTACGAAGAAGGTCATTAAAGAAGGGGACATGATCTCCATAGACGGCACGACGGGCATCTTAGTGCTTGGCGCCGTTGACCTTGTCATGCCGGAGCTTTCAGACGACCTTGACAAGATACTGGAGTGGGCAGACGAGTTCAGGAAGATGGGCGTTCGCGCCAACGCCGACAACCCAGAAGACGCGGAGCTGGCGCGGAAGTTCGGCGCCGCCGGTATAGGCCTTTGCCGTACGGAGCACATGTTCTTAGGTGATCGCAAGCAGATAATACAGAGCTTCATACTTACCGACGACCCCGCCGTTAAGGAGAAGGCGCTTAACGATTTGTACGACGCGCAACAAGGCGACTTCTATGGCATGTTCAAGGCCATGGACGGGCTGCCGGTCGTCGTACGTTTGCTTGACCCGCCGCTGCATGAGTTCTTAGACGACCCACGCGCGCTTGAGGTAGAGATAACCCGCGAGGAGACGAAGAACGGCGTGTCTGCCGAGACAAAGAATAAGCGCAAGCTGCTTGCGCAGATAGACTCCATGATAGAGTCGAACCCGATGCTTGGCCTTCGTGGCGTACGTCTTGCGATAATGCATCCCGAGCTCGCGGCCATGCAAGTACGCGCCATAGCGTCCGCCGCAGCGAAGCTCATAAAGGAGGGCATGCATCCCAAGCCGGAGATAATGATCCCGCTTGTGAGCGTGGTGCCAGAGCTCGCGACCCTGCGCGAGGAAAGCGAGGCCGTCATAGCCGAGGTCCAAAAAGAATACGGCGTTACGAAAGAGATATATGGCGACGCGTTCAACATTCCCATAGGCACGATGATAGAGCTTCCGCGCGCCGCGGTAACGGCCGACGAGATAGCTAAACAGGCCGACTTCTTCTCGTTTGGAACTAACGACCTTACGCAAACCACGTTCGGGTTCTCGCGTGATGACGTTGAGGCGAAGTTCATACCGCGCTACCTTGACCGCAAACTCCTTCCGTATAATCCGTTTGAGACGGTCGACCCGGGTGTCGCGAAGTTGGTGGAAATGGGCGTTAAGCTTGGGCGTGAGGGCAACCCGAAGATCACCTGCGGCGTTTGCGGAGAGCACGGTGGCGACCCCGACAGCGTTAAGACGTTCGCGGCTATAGGGCTTGACTATGTGTCTTGCTCGCCGTACCGCGTACCGCTTGCGCGCCTTGCCGCCGCGCAAGCTGCGTTGGCGTAACGGCTTTCGCCTGCGGGCGTGTAGCCCCATACGCCATCCTGCGAACGCTGCTGGCGTAGGCGCCCACGTCATCCT
>JAISJA010000058.1 GCA_031261765.1 Coriobacteriales bacterium
GTCAAGGTCTATCTGATCGCGTGTAGGCAGCGACAAGACCGAACCCTGCAGTTTCTCTATGTCCACCTCAAGCCATTGCGGCACCTCGGTGCGCTCGCTGGAGATAAGCGCGGTCTTTATGACCAACATGTCCTTCGCCTTTGGAGCGACGGCCACCAGGTCGCCCTCACGCACGCGAAACGATGGTATGTCCACACGGCGCCCGTTAACGGTTATGTGACCGTGACGGACCTGCTGGCGGGCCTCCGCGCGTGACTTCGCGAAACCAAGGCGGTAAACGACGTTGTCCAGACGTGACTCCAGTATGCGCAACAGATTGTCACCCGTTACACCGCTCATGCGGTTCGCGAGCTCGTAGTATCCGTGGAACTGTTTCTCCAACAGACCGTATATACGCTTGGTCTTCTGCTTCTCACGCATCTGTAAACGATATTCCGATTCCTTTACGCGCTTCTTGCCCGCATCGCCCGGAGCGTAAGAACGGCGCTCGAACGCGCATTTATCGCTATAGCAACGGTCTCCCTTTAAGAAGAGCTTGTTTCCCTCTCGCCTGCAAAGCCGGCAATCAGGACCCCTATATCTAGCCATATATCTATCTATCCTTCCTGAACGGGCCACGCCGCGTGTCTGTCGCGTATACGAACGGCGAACCGCACGCGCAAGCCCGGTAGCTGTCTTCCAGATCTAAACCCTACGACGTTTACGCTGGCGCACTCCGTTGTGCGGAATGGGCGTGCAGTCCTGTATGCTGGCTATCTCCAGCCCACCGGCCTGCAACGTACGGATAGCCGTCTCGCGGCCCGAACCCGGGCCCTTCGTGAACACGGACACTTTATGCATACCATGCTCTATGGCGATCTTCGCGACGGCCTCAGCGGCCATTTGCGCCGCGAACGGCGTAGACTTGCGCGAGCCCTTGAAACCAACGGTACCGGCGCTGCGCCATGCTATGACGTTGCCATGCGGGTCGGTTATCGTTATGATCGTATTGTTGAATGTAGACTTTATATGTGCCTGCCCCACGGCGATGTTCTTGCGCGCGGAACGTTTTACACGTGATGTCGATTGGTTCTTGTTTGCCATTATTTGCCCTTCCCCCCTATTTGCTTACGTGGTCCTTTGCGCGTACGCGCGTTCGTATGCGTGCGCTGTCCACGTACCGGGAGGCCACGGCGATGGCGTAAACCACGATAGCAGCCTATTTCCATAAGACGTTTTATATCCTGGGACGTCTCGCGACGCAGGTCGCCTTCTATCTCCAGGTTCTTGTCGATATAATCGCGAAGTTTAACCGTTTCCTCTTCGCTAAGGTCTTTACAGCGTGTATCGGGATTAACGCCGGTGGCGGCTAGCACCTTCTTTGACGTCGTAAGACCGATACCATAGATGTAAGTGAGACCGATCTCCACGCGCTTCTCGCGCGGCAGGTCTACACCTGAGATTCTTGCCAACTAAATCCTCCTATCAAAGAATACGAAATCTAACCCTGGCGCTGCTTGTGCCTTGGGTTCTCGCAGATCACATAAACCTTACCATGACGTTTGACGATCTTGCATTTGTCGCACATCTTCTTTACTGATGGTCTTACCTTCATTATCTACAAAGCCTTTCTTTATTCTTTATATTCACGCCCAGCCGCAGGCGAGTTTATTTATATTGATACGGGAGATATCGCGTAAGCGACGTAACATTACTTGAAACGATACGTGATCCTGCCACGGTCCAGGTCATACGGCGAAAGCTCTACCGTGACTTTGTCACCGGGGAGTATACGTATATAATGCATGCGCATTTTGCCTGATATATGGGCGAGCACTATGTGCCCGTTCTCAAGCTCCACCTTGAACATGGCGTTCGGCAACGGCTCGACGACCGTTCCCTCAAGTTCTATTGCATCTTCCTTGCTCAAATATCACCTTTCAGTTGAATTAACACAGTAACTTTATATGATAACGCAAAACAAGCACTATGTGCAAGCGCGTTTACCTTTTGCCGTCCGTTTGGAAGAACAACGCCAACGTACCGGGGCCGGAATGCGCTCCGATGACTGGGTCTAGCGTGTTTATGAGCGGGTCTTCTATGCCGAAACGCTTCTTAAGCTCGTCCGCGACGTAAAGCGCGTCTTCCAGGCAGTCACCGTGCGATATAGTGACCAGCTGCCCGTCTTTTGGGTCAGCGGCGTCATTGGCGAAATGTTCTATGAGGGTTAGCAACGACTTCTTGCGACCGCGCACCTTTGCCACCGGCACGAGCCTGCCTTCGTCGTCTATATGCAAGACCGGCTTTATGTTGAGAAGCGATCCAGCGATGGCCACGCCTTTAGAGAGCCTGCCACCGCGCTCGAGGAAATGGAGGTCGTCTACCGTGAACCAGTGCGCGAACCTCAAGCGTTGTTCCTCGGCCCATTTGGCTACCTCTTCTATGGACTTACCTGCGTCGCGCATGCGGCAAGCCTCCAGCACGAAAAGCCCTTGCCCGAACGCCGCGGCCAGTGTGTCCACACATAATAGCGTGCTAGTAGGATAGCTTTCTTTACGCACGCTTTCCAGATGCGCGCTAACGGTCTTGAAGGTACCGGAAAGCGCGGAGTCGAAACCAAGGTATAATACGTCGCTGCCATCGGCGAATACGTCGTGCGCCATGGTCTCGACGTCTTTGGGGCTTGGCAGCGACGTCTTGACGACCCTGCCCTGGCGCATCATCGTATAAAAACGCGTAAGGTCGCTTTTCGCGCCTTTTACGTACGAAAGGTATACCTCGCCGTCTATGTTGAACTCAAGCGACAGTATGTGCAAATCATATTTGTCTATCAGCTCGTCGGTAAGGTTGGCCGACGAGTCGGTTATTATCTTGAACATTTAGTCAAGTTCGTCTATGTCAAGCTCGTCGTCAACCGGCGCGGCTTCCGCATGTGCCGGTTTCTCGTCGACAGCCTTGGGCTGTGCCGCGATTTGCGATATGGGCACCTGGGCAACGGCCGTCTTTGACGAAGCGGGCACAGGCGCGGGCTTGTAGGCCGCGTCGTTATGTGAGACTATCTTATTCAACGCGTCTTCGGTTTCCTTGCGCTCTTTTTTCGTGTCAGGGACGCTGGTGGTTATCGCGTCAAGCGGCGCCTCTGCCTGTGACGAGAAGCGCTTGAGCAGCGCGAGGTAGTCTGCGCGGAAGTCCTCGCATGACTCGCGCAGGCGGTCTATCTCTGCTAAGATGCGCTGTTTCTCGCCCAAGGCCTCGCGCACTACGTCGCGCGCGCGTCCCTCTGCCTCACGATATGTCTTCTCGGACTCGCGACGAGCCTCCTCTTTAAGGGCATCCGCGCTCTTCTGCGCGGCAACGAACGCCTTGGATATCTGTTCTTCTGTAGCGGCTGCCTTTGCGCTGGCAGTCTGCACGTTTGACGTCGCGCGTTGCTCAGCTACCTGGGCACGTTGCTCGGCGGCCTGGGCGCGCTTCTGCGCGTCCGCTATCGCACGATTGAACGAGTCGACTTCCTCTGCGACATGCTCTAAGAACACGTCCACTTCCTGTGGGTTATAGCCATGCTTGGCTGTACCAAAGCTCTGTTGTTGAACATCTGCGGCAGTTAAAGGCATTCTGGATTCCCTTCCCTAAAACTTTATTCACGTTAAGCATATAACATTCTAGCACATAATAGCTGGTTGAAACAAAACCAACACCACGCGGCGCAAGTCTGCGCGTGGCGTTTTACTGCTGGGTTATGTCGTATTCGTTTATCACATACTGCATTATGGTCTTGAACAAAGGCGACGTAGGCGCGTTAGCCAACGCGCCTGTTGGATTATACATGGACGTCATGCACACTATGTCTGAAGATGAGTTGGCGACGTAACCAACGAAAGAGCATATGTATTTGTCCGCGTAATACCCGCCGCTGCTGGGGTCCACTATCTGAGCCGTACCCGTCTTACCGACTATGTCGTATCCGCTTATATCGGCTTTCTTACCCGTACCGTCAGTCACTACGGAACGCAACATGCTGGTGAGCTTTGACGCGGTGTCCGACGAGAATATCTTCGTGGAGTCATATTTGATCTGCGTGTCGTCCTGTGGCCTGGCATAAAGGAAGTGCGGCGTTATCTTCGTGCCGCCGTCCGCTATCGCGCCGTAGAAGCTGGCTAACTGCAGCGTGCTTATCTGCATGCCCTGCCCAAACGATATGTTAGCGGCCTGTATGGGCGTCCATTTACTGACGTCTGCCAGCTCGCCTATGGCCTCGCCGGGATAGTCCACGTGCGTGGCCTGCCCGAAGCCGAACTTCTGAAGATACGCGTAGAACTTATCGTCACCTATCTTCTGCTCTATAAGCGACGCGCCTACGTTGGACGACACGGTGAGCACCTGCCGCATGGACATGGTCTCGTCCGAACGTTCCTCGGCGTCTGTGATGGTATGGTCGTATATCTGTAAGGCAGCGGGACAGAACACCGTGTCTTCCGTGCCCATCACGCCGGACTCAAGGGCGGACGCCATCGTGGTCGCCTTGAACGTGGAGCCAGGCTCATAGGAATACGTTATGGCCTTGCAAGTGGTGGCACCGTTGGCTATGTCTGCGGCGCTTGGGTTGTCACGGTTGTAAAGCGGCAGCGAGGCGGCAGCCAATATCTCGCCGGTCGCGCCATCAAGCAATATGGCGTTCGCGTTGTCGCAGTCGTTGGCGCTACCGCTGGCCTGCAGTTGGCTTTCGACGTATTGTTGCAGCTGCATGTCAAGCGTGACCATTATGTCCTGTCCGTCAGTGGCGTTAGACTCCACCACAGTGCCGTTTGGTATGGGCGTACCGTCCTTGCCGCTTTGCACGACCTCTTTGCCGTCAACGCCACGCAATATACTGTCGTAGGTTTGCTCCAGCCCGCTTATGCCGTCACCGTCCGTGTTGACCGCTCCTATTATCTGCGCTCCAACATTACCATATGGATAAACGCGCTTCGAGTCACTTAGATAATGTATGCCGGTAAGAGGGGTTGTTATCGTCTGCTGCACCTGGTTTCCCTGGCCTATGTTGGACGTATAGTCGTCTTCGAACTGCTGTTCTTCGGCCTGCAGGTTAGTTGCCATCTGCGGGTCTCCCTGGCGCAGTATATAAACGAACGTGGACGTTGGGTCCTGTGTCAGCTCGGACAGGTACGTTTGCGCGTCGCCTCCAAGTACTTTTTGCAACGCGTTGGCCGTAGCGCTAGCGTCGGTTATCTCGGTTGGGTTCGCGTATATGGTCGTAGCGTCAACGCTCGTGGCAAGTATGTTGCCGTTGCGGTCGTATATGGTACCACGCCTGGCGGGTATGGTGACCTCGCTGGTACGTTGGTCTTGTGCCTGCTCGGCAAGGGCGGGCGCGTCTATTACGGTAAGCAGGAACAAACGGACGAAAACCACCAGCGCTATGGCTACTACGATGCCGACTACTATGAATATCCGTTTGTCATGCGCGCCACGCGCAATACCGCCAGTACCGCCCGTACCGCCCGTGGTGCCGGAATACCCTTTCCTTTGGGACGCCGGCTTACGGCCTCGCATGCCCGTATCCCGCGCTCCCGCGGCCACGCGAGAACCTATGCCCTGTCTGGATCCGGACGCGCGGCGACCGGTACGGTCGTCGCGATAATACTCGTTGCTATTGGGATCGCGCCTGCTCGCAGACGCGCGTGTGTATCCACCTGACGCGCGCCTGTGCGTGTCATCGCCACGCCTGCGCGGGTCGCGCTGGCTTCCGGGATTACGCGCCGGGCGCTTGTTATTGCTGCGCCGCATCGCCCGTTGTACTGTCCGTGGCGCCAGCGGAGCCCGCGGAGCCCGCGGCGCTACTTTGCGCGCCGGATGAATTATCACCGGAGGCGGAAGAGGAGCTGTCATCCGAGGCACCAGACGCCGCAGCTGACGACGCACCAGACGTCGTAGCCGATGACGTGTCAGACGACGCGTCGCCGGAGGCAGACGCGCTGCTGGCCGCAGGCGCGCTCTTGGCGTCAGGAGTCAACGTGCTCTGGGCGGGATACGTCTCTATGCTTGGGTCCTGCGACATTCCCAGGCTGTTGGCCGCCACGTCTTGTATGTGCGTGGACGACGCGGCCACGGCGTGCTGGACTTCAAGCTGGTATCCGGCGGTGCGCGCGTCTGATACGTCTTGGGTCAGCTGCTGGCTGTCGCTTAGCGCTTGCACGGTAGCGGTAGTGAGCGCGACGCGCGCGACGCACACGGCTACGACGAACACCAATATGGCAGACGCCGCAACGACGACCTTGCGTGTAAGGTGTGCCGCAAGCGCGTTGGGCTTAGCGTCTGCTTTCGCGCCCTGCACGGTGCGGAAAGCCGGCCGTTTATCTTTATGGGCCCTTTGCCTGGGTTCGTATTCCGGTTCATACGCCACATCATCGTAGTAACCATAGTTCTTTAGTGCTGCTTCAGCCATAGTGCGTTTAATCTACTTTTCTACTCGTCCGTTTCGAGCCCGCTTGCTTTTTGCGCCCCCCTTAGTTTCGCGCTTCTTGACCGCGGGTTCCTATCTATCTCCCCACTCGTTGGTATGAGCGGTTTCCTACTTATGTTCGTCAATATCGGTTTTATGCCACACGTGCAAACCGGGGCGTCCGGCGGGCATATGCATCCACGCGACGCCGCGGAGAAAGTTTCTTTCACTATACGGTCCTCAAGCGAGTGATATGTTATGACCGCTATGCGCCCTTTTGGCAAAAGCCAGCGTATAGCCGCGTCCAAACCATCCTCTAACGCTTTGAGCTCCCCGTTCACTTCTATGCGCAACGCCTGGAACGTGCGTTTTGCGGGATTGCCGCCCGTGCGCCTCGCGGCGTGCGGTATGGCTTTGTCTATGATGTCCACCAGTTCGTCTGTTGTTTTTATACTAGCATGATTACGTTGTATTATAATAGCATGTGCTATGCGAGCGGAGAAACGTTCTTCTCCGTATAAACGCAATATGCGGGCTATGTCGCCCTCGCTGTATCCATTGACTATGTCAGCGGCGCTAAGTGTTTGTGTGGCAGGATCCATGCGCATGTCAAGTGGCGCCGCGTGAGCGTAGCTGAAGCCGCGGCTTGCGACGTCAAGTTGCGGAGACGAGACTCCCAGGTCGAACAATATACCGTCTACGCCAGGGACGCGCGCTTGTAAAAGCAGTTCGTCCAGGTGCGCGAAATTACCTTTGAGCAACTTGACCGTGACCGAAGGCGCCACGCTTTCCAACGCCGCGCCAGCGGCTTCAAGCGCCATGTCGTCTTGGTCTATGCCGATAAGCAAGCCACCGGGCGCGATATCTTGCGCGATGGCACTAGAGTGGCCCGCTCCTCCAAGCGTGCAGTCGCAGAACGCCTCCCCCGCTTGCATATGAAGCGCGTCTCGCACTTCGTCCAGCATTACGGGTGTATGCCGATATTGACTTGTCAAACTGCTAGAAACCATCTATTTGGCACCTAAGCCACGATCTGCCTCCTTCATTGGACACATAGCCAACCTCAGTCGGCATATCGTGTCTTATGTACTCAAATATATGATTTCTGCCTTTCTGTTAATGTTACTCGCCTACAACGTCTATCTCGTCCAGATGCTCCTGGTATTTCTCGTACACAGACGCATCGAATACGCTTATATGGTTGCCGTTGCCTACTAACACGACGTCTTTGTCAAGCCCCGCGTCCTCGCGTCGTTTCGGCGGTATGTTTATGCGTCCCGCAGAATCAAGGCTGATAGATGACGCGCGCGAGTTCAATTTGTTGGAAAGGTCAATGTGTTTGCTCGAGAGCGGCTGGTAACCACCGTCACGAGCAAACACAGAGTCACGAAAAGCATCGAAGCCGTCTGGGCTGTAGATCTCTAACGATGGAAAACGCGTGTCGATAGACGTAACGATAACAAGGTCATCAGGGAGCACTTTGCGATATTTTGAGGGCAGCGATATGCGGCCTTTGCTGTCAATGGAGTGCGTAGACTCCCCGTACATGCCGGCCATTATCACTCCTCTCGCGTAGTGCGTTTTAGTGGAGCGTTTAAACTGTGTTTGATACTGCGTTCAGTATTGTGTTTAGCGCTCCCTGACCTCTTGCACTTAACACTTTACAACACTTTATGACACTTTGCAACACCTTTTGGCAAATTTATGGGAAATTTTTACTTTTCTTTCAGGAATGTGTGGATTGTACGTGGGCTGTTTATTTCTTGCGAGCAGTTGACTTCTTGGATTTTGAGGTTTTAGATTTGCCGCCCTTGGCCTTAGTGGCCTTGGCGGCTTCTTTCTCCTCGCGCAACGGACATTCCATGTTTGGGCATATCTCCCACGGACCGCGCCGCGTGGTTACGATGACCTTGGGCGTCCCGCACGCCTCGCATACTTCTCCGGCCGGTTTAAGCTCACCGTCTTGCGGCAGGGGGAAACTGGTACCGCACGTCTCATAGTTGCTGCAACGTATGAAGCGCTTTAGGGTGCGTGGCGAGCGCTGCGCTATAAGATCGCCGTGTATACCCGCTGCCTTGCACGTGGGGCACTCGCCCACGTTAACCGTGGGTTCCTGGTTGGAGGGACAGTCGGGGTCCACGCATCGCACGATTGGCTTGCGCCTGAACTGTATGATCTTTATCTGCGGCTTGCCGCACGTGGGGCACGCTTCCTCTACGGGCTGTATCTTGCCCTGTGGTACCGGATACGTGACGTCGCAGTCAGGCCATCCAGAGCACCCTATGAAATTGGATTTAGTCTTCATGGATGATTTAAGCTGTAAGTCCTTGCCGCATTTAGGGCACACGCCTACCTTGGCGTCCGCCGCGACGGCGTCCGCGAGCATGTCCCCCACTTCCTCGGTACGCGGAAGCAGCTCGTCCATTATACCGGCCAGAAGCTCACGCGAGTGGTTAACCACGCCGTCGCGTGTGTCGCGGCCGTCTGCGATGGAGCTCATCTCGTCTTCCAGTTCTGCCGTCATCTCTGAAGTCGTGATGTGCGGCGCGTATTTATGCAGGGCGTCTATTATCGCCACGCCAAGCTGCGTTGGCTCCACCGGGTCGCCCTGTATGTAATGGACGTCTGTGAGCCGCTCTATTATGGACGCACGCGTAGACTTAGTGCCTAGCCCGTGTTTCTCCATCTCCTGCACAAGGCGGCCCTGGCTATAGCGCGCAGGTGGTTCCGTTTGCTTCTTAGTAAGCGCGGCGTTGCCAAACGCTACGCGCTGGCCTTCGGCCAACTGGGGCAGTTGCTCGTCTTTCTTAAGACCATATGGATAAATGCCGCGATAGCCGGCCTTCACCAATATATCGCCTTTCGTAGTGAACGGCTCACCGTTCACGTCCAGCGTGACTTTCGTGTTCTCTATGGTGGCGGCGTCAGAAAGCGTGGCCAGGAAGCGGCGGGCTATTAAGTTGTACAGTTTCCATTCGTCGGCGCGTAGTTTGTCTTTATTCGCGACACCGGTTGGATATATAGGCGGATGGTCTGTAGTCTGTGTCTTGCCGCGCGTTGCGGTGAGCTTGTCTTTTTCAAGCAGTTTGTTCACATAAGGCGCGTATGCGGGTATCTTTGCTAGCATGCTAGCCGTACCGCGCAGGCTAAGTCCCTTTGGATAAACGGTGTTGTCCACGCGCGGATAGCTGGTAAGCCCTTTCATATACAAGGACTCTGCTATACGCATGGTGCGCGCGGGGCTAAGTCCCTCGGCGGCCCCGGCGGCTTGCAAAGACGTCGTGTTGAACGGCGCGGGAGGACGGCTTTGGCGCGATTTCTTCTCTATAGACACGACCGTCGCGGCATTAGCGTCCTGCACCGCGGAGAACGCGGCCTTCGCCGCGGCTTCGTCTTTGAAGCGCGCGGTGGCGTGTGTCACCTCGAAAGCGTCGTCTTTATCGGCATCAAGGGCACCGCCATTCGTAGCAGCGTCTGCGGACGCGTCGCATATTCCCTTTAGCACCCAGTAGACCTCGGGCACGAACGCGTTGCGTTCTTCTTCTTTAGCCACGACAAGCGCGAGCGTCGGCGTCTGTACCCGACCGGACGGGCGCACCTTGCCGAACCCCGACTGCCGCACGATAGTAAGATAGCGTGTTAGCACGGCGCCCCATATGAGGTCTATCCACTGGCGCGACTCACCGGCAGACGCAAGGTCCGTGTCCAGCTCTACGAGGTTATCGAACGCCTCTGTTATCTCAGATTTCGTGAAAGATGAATACCTGGCACGGCTGGCCGGTATGTTTGGCGCGACCTCCCGCACCATCGCCAAGGCGTCAGAACCGATAAGCTCACCTTCGCGGTCGAAGTCCGTAGCTATGACTACGCTATCTGCCTTGTTGGCGAGGTTCTTGACGGAGCGTATGATGCCTTTCTCCTTTGGCAGCTTCTGCAGCGGGCCATATACGAGATACGGCAGGCCGTTTAGCTTCCATGCCTTTAAGTTAACGGAGTCCGGCAGAAACGGGCTGCGCTTCTTGAACGGCGGTTTCGGCAGGCCGTCTGGCAGCTCTACGGGCGCCACTACGCCGTCTTCGTCTATTCCGAACCAGCCTTGTTTCTTATCGTATGTAAGCGTTGGATAGAAGTTAACTTCCAATATATGACCGCGCAGGCCTATGGTCACCCATTCCTCGCCGTCAACGTCAAAACGGAACACGGGCGTGTCATAGACCTTATCCGGTTTTGGCTTGCCCGGGGCGAGGAGCTCCGCTATCTTCTTGGCCGCGTCGTTCTTTTCTGTGATTACTAACTTCAATTGCACTGCTTTCTACTAATATGAATTGCCGCCTTGTGCCACTGTTGCGAAATTATATGGCAAGGCGCAATCATAGTCAAATCGCAGCGGTTCCACCCGCGCAAAGTGGCGCCGGGTTTAACACGCCGATAAGCGCTATAGACGTTTAGTGGGCAAGCTGTCCTAAGATCCAGTTTATCCACTCGTCAACGCCGTCGCCATGTGTGGCGCTAAGCGCGAAGACGGGCGCTTTTGGGTTAAGCTGTGCGACACTTGCCCTGAATGCGTCAGTATCGAAATCGAACGCCGGCATGACGTCTATCTTGTTCAGGGCCACGGCGCGTGAAGCCTGGAATATTCCGGGATATTTAAGCGGCTTGTCATGGCCTTCCGGCACGCTTAGCACCATCACCTTAGCGTCCTCACCCAAATAGAAGTCCACGGGGCATACCAGGTTGCCCACGTTCTCTATTATGATGATGTCGAGCGCGGCAAGGCCACCTTCCTGTTCGTCCAGCGCGTCTAAAGCACGTGAGATCATTTGCGACTCAAGATGGCAAAGGCCGCCGGTGTTTATCTGTATGGCGGGGACGCCTGCGGATTTGACCTTCTGCGAGTCCACGTCGCTGGCTATGTCCCCTTCTATTATGGCTATCTTATAGCGCTCTTTTAAGCGCTCTATGGTTGCCAGTATAAGGGATGTCTTGCCCGCGCCGGGCGATGCCAGCAAATCCAGCATGTATATGCCGTTGTCGTCTAAGCGTTTACGGTTTTCGGCCGCTATACGGTCGTTCGCGTCAAGTATGGGTTTCTGTATGTCTATCTGCGCCATGTTATCAGTCCTCTACTTCTATGCTCTCTATATATAGTTCACGTCCGGCTATGAGCTTCGTTGCCAACGAGTCGCATTTTGGGCACGCCCAATGGTAACGGTCATGTTCGAACTCTATATCGCACGCGGCGCAATATGAACGCGGGTGCACGAATTTAATATTAAGCTTAGCATCTTTCGCGACGGTGTCCTCTTTCAATACGTCGAAAGCAAAGTCCATGGCCTCTTCCACGACCTCGGTCATATCGCCAACGGTTAAGTTAACGACCGTGACACACGTGGCGCCATTGGCCTTAGCGGTCTCACTAACGGCGTCGATGACGCCCATCATCAACGAGAACTCATGCATTGGCGTAGCCACCTACTTCTATCGTAAGAATGGCTTTGCATGGATTCCGGGTCAAGCCCGGAATGACGTTAGTGGGTGCCAGAATGACAGGTATCAACTCATGCATCAGTCGTCATCGTCTTCGTCGCCGTCGCCGGTCTCACCGTCGCTGGCCTCTTGGTTGTTCTTTATGCGTTTACGCAAAACTATGCGCGCGGCGAAAAGCGATATCTCATACAACGCGGCCATGGCCACGAACATGAGCGCCATCGTGACCGGAGACGAGTCCGGCGTCACTACGGCGCAGAACACAAGTAGCACTATATATACAACGCGCCAGCTCTTACGCAGCTTCTTGTACTTTATTATGTTGAATATAAGCAGATAGAACACCACGAGCGGCAATTCGAACGCCGCTCCGAAAGCGACCTCGAAAAGCATTATAAGGCCCACGTAGTCGCTTGCGTTGGCAAACACGTTCGCGAAGTCGGACGTCTGGCCCAAAAGCCACTGGAACGCGGTTGTAAGTATGACCGCGTAACAGAACACGGCGCCGAATATGAACAACGCGACGGCCACGCAAAACGTTGGTATGACCCATTTACGCTCGCTGGGTTTTAGCGCCGGCAAGAAGAACGCCATAAGCTGCCATATCCATATGGGGC
>JAISJA010000068.1 GCA_031261765.1 Coriobacteriales bacterium
AAATTATCTGCTGCCGCAGAAGGTCGCCGTTGAGGCCACACCTGGCAACCTTAAGCAGCTTGAAGCCCGTAGGCATAACATAGAGAAGCGCGAGGCGTCGCGTATAGACACCGCCGAGAAGGCCATGGCGGCCCTTGACGGCAAGTCCGTGACGGTTGCCATGCGCGTTGGCGAAGAAGGCCAGCTGTTCGGTTCCGTCACGCCGCAGCGTATAGCCGAGGCCGCTAACGATCAGCTTAACATCGAGCTCGATCGCAAGCGCATAGACCTGACCGCGCCTATAAAGACCGTTGGCGCGCATACGGCCACCGTAGCGATATACCGTGACATAAAAGCCGTCTTAACGGTAGTGGTCGTAGACGAGAACGCCGCGGCGGACGCAGACGCGGCTGCAGACGACGCTGCGCCAGAGGCGCCACAGGCGGAAGCGGCGGCAGACGACTCCGCGGCCGTAGTTCCGGCAGAAGGCGACGGCGCCGAGGCTGTTGCCACAGACGATGCGGCTACAGCCGAGGCTGACGCTGCGGGCGAAAGTGCGCCGGCGGAGCCAGCGAGTGAAGAGGCGACAGCCAACTAACAGCAATTCCACAGGTTTTCATACTTGTATTGCACACAATGCTTACCTAATATTAGAAACGTGAATAATCGTTCGTGATATTAGGAGGTAGTAAATCCGATGAGCTGAGTGCATAAGGCATTGAGAACCACCCGAAGTTGCCTTGGTGCAACATGGTGGTATCGATGGCTTAGGCGCCGGCTCATCGGATTTTTATTAGCATGGCTGATGACTTTTTAGACAGGACCCCACCACATAACATAGACGCCGAGCGCGCGGTGCTGGCCGCGATGATACTCGACAAGGAAGTCGTGGAAGACGTGTTGGCCGGCATGGGCGCCGACGCGTTCTATCGCCCCGCGCACCAGAAGATATTCAACGCTATGGCCGAGATGGCGCAAAAGGGCATATCCATAGACCAATTGACGCTTGCCGACCACCTTGACGCGTTAGGCCAGTTAGACGAGATAGGCGGCAAGGCATACATTCTGGAGATAGCTAACAACTCCGTTGCCCTCGCCAACTGGCAAAGTCATATGAGCATCGTGAAGAACGACGCGATATTGCGCGAGCTGATAAACGCCGCCGTGCATATAGAAGCGCTAGGCTTCAGTTCCACGGACGACTCCGGTAACGTGGTGGAGGAATCGGAGAAGCTGCTTTTTGACGTAACGAACAAGCGCATAGACACCAATTTCAAGAGCATAAGCGACCTCATGCACGAGACAACGGACCTTCTGGACAAGATGTCCGCGTCAGACGAGAACCTAATGGGCATAACCACCGGGTTCAAGGACCTTGACAACGTGCTTGGCGGCATGCGCGCTGGCGACCTTATAGTGCTTGGCGCGCGCACCAGCGTTGGCAAGACGTCTTTGGCATTGAACATAGCCGTGAACGCGGCGAAGGCCGGCGCCACCGTCGCGTTCTTCTCGCTGGAGATGCCCGCCGTGCAACTTACGCAACGCATACTGGCGTCTGAGGCGAAGGTGGACAGCAAGAAGCTCATACAACGTCCCAAGCAGCTTAGCGACTCAGACTGGCAGGCCATAGTGAAAGCCGGTGAGGCGCTTGACAAATGCGAGTTCTACATAGACGACTCGCCCGGGCTCTCCATATTGCAGCTGCGCGCTAAAGCGCGCAGGCAGTTAAGGCACGTCGAGCAGGGACATGGGCTAGTGGTCGTTGACTACCTGCAGATAATGCAGGCGGCGCACCGTGGCGGGGGAGACCAACAACGCTACTTAGAGGTAGGGGAGATCTCGCGCGGGCTTAAGGTGCTGGCCAAAGAGCTTGGTATGCCGGTCATAGCGCTCTGCCAGCTCTCGCGTACCGTGGAAACGCGCCCCGACAAACACCCTCAGCTCTCTGACTTACGTGAGTCCGGTTCTATAGAGCAAGACGCCGACGTCGTGTTGTTCATAGACAGGTCCACAAGCGAGGAAGAGGCCATGAACCCCAAGCGGCCTGAGCTTGGCGTCGCGAACCTGATAATAGGTAAGAACCGTAACGGCGCGCTTGGCACAGTGGACATGGTTTTCATTCCGGAGTACACGACCTTCCGCGAGGCATATCGCGACTGACACAAAGCGTGCTCAGCGGCTTGGCGTGTTTATTTAGAACCTGGGGCCCCTGTTCGCGCTAAGCGTCTTCTGATTCTTCTAGAAGCGCCGTGCTCTCGCCAACTGGAAGCTCGGATACCTTGCCCAGTTTACGGTTTATGTTGTTCGTCTTAGAGCTAACGCGGTCCAAGTTGCTCGCGGCGCTCTCAAGGTTCTTACGCACCTTTTCCAGAAGGCCCTCAAACTGCCCGAACTGCGTCTTAACGGCGCCCAACGTCTTCCGTATCTCGCCGGAGTGCTTCTCTATGGCCAATGTCTGGAACCCCATTTGCAAACTGGACAGGAACGCCACCAGGTTCGTGGGCCCTACCACTGTCACGTGGTACTCGTTTTGCAGTTTAGAGAACAGGTCCGGCTGCCGTAGCACTTCCGCGTAAAGCCCCTCGGTGGGCACGAACAATATGGCGAAGTCGGTTGTCGCCGGCGGGTTTATGTATTTATCGCGTATCGTCCTCGCGAACTGTTGTATGGACGCCCCAAGGCTCTTCGTCAAAGCGTCCACGGCGGCGTTATCACTAGCATCATATGCTGCTAGCAAGCGCTCATAGTCTTCCATTGGGAACTTAGAGTCTATAGGCAGCAACACGGGCTCTCCGCCATCGCCGTCTGCCCCCTGCCTGCCCGGTAACTTTATGGCGAACTCCACACGTTCCTGGCTGCGTTTGCGCACCTGGGCGTTAACAACGTATTGCTCTGGCGACAGGACTTCCTCTAATATGGCGCCCAGCTGGTATTCGCCAAGGTTGCCGCGCGTCTTAACGCCGGCCAGCACCCTGTTAAGGTCGCCCACGTTCTTCGCGACGGTCTGCATCTCGCCAAGCCCCTTTTGAACCTGCGTAAGTTGGTCACCTATAAGCTTGAAAGACGCCGCGAAACGTTCCTCGACCGTCTTCGTCAGCTTTTCGTCTACGGTCTGGCGCATCTGTTCAAGCTTCTGCTCGTTTTGCTGTTGCAGCGCCTGAAGGCGCTTCTCGGTTGTATCCCTGTTTTCCTTAAGGCCGGCCTCAACGGCGCCGCGGTTGTCCTTCAACCCGCGCTCAAGCGCCTCACGGTTGTCCTTCATACCGGCCTGCAGCGCTTCGCGGCTGTTCGCCATATTGCGGGACACAGTCTCCTCGAACCGTGCGAGCGAATTGGCCTGTTCCTCGCGGCCCTCGCGCATGGCGCGCGCTACCGCCGCCTCTTTGTCCGCGCCGGCCGCTCCCGTTGTCTCTATAGCCTGCCGTAGCTTGCGCCCGGCAAAGGAGACGTATATAAGTGTGGCTACCGTAGCGACGATAGCTATGACGATAAGTACTGCCAATATGATGCTAAGAGTGCCGGTCATGGTGTAGTGTCTCCTATCTAAAATTTCTTGCTTGACACAATATTTTGTAGTGGTATCATTAAAGGTTGCGACTGCTAGCGGGTTTTATAATACATCAGAAGGAGGAAATCCCCTTGGCCAAAGCGACCTCTTCCACTACTGCAACATTGTACCGCGACCGCAGAAGTTTCGCAAAGATCCCAGAAGTTATGGATGTTCCCAATTTGATAGCCGTTCAAACGGAGTCTTTTGCCAACTTTCAAACCGAAGGCCTTAGCGTTGCTTTTGACGAGATGTCACCGGTTGAAAACTCAACGAAGAACTTATGTGTGGAGTTCGGAGAACACGAGTTCGGTGACCCACCGGAAACTGAAGAGGAATGCCGTACGAAGGACACTACGTACCAGGCTCCTCTGTTTGCAGAAGTTCGCTTTATAAACAAAGATACAGGCGAGATAAAAGAACAAGAAGTTTTCATGGGCGACATACCCATGATGACGCCACGTGGCACGTTCATAATAAACGGCACGGAGCGTGTCGTGGTCTCACAGCTCGTACGTTCGCCCGGCGTGTATTTTGGCACCGAGCTAGACAAGACGAGCAACAAGACACTATATACTTGCAAGGTAATCCCATCCCGTGGCGCCTGGCTTGAGTTCGAGTGCGACAAGCATGACGTAATGTATGTCCGCATAGACCGTAAGCGCAAGCAACCTGCCACGCTTTTGTTAAAGGCGTTGGACATCATCACGTCCAACGAGGATATACTATCGGAATTCAATCACAGCGCGCTTATCGCCAATACCCTTGAGAAAGACGAGGCGCTTACCCGCGAGGAGGCGCTGGTTGAGATATACAAGCGCATGCGTCCCGGCGAGCCGCCAACGGTAGAAGCCGCGCGCGCGCTTTTGGACGGGCTGTTCTTCAACTCGCAGCGCTACAACCTTGCGAACGTGGGACGTTACAAGATAAACAAGAAGCTGCAGGTAGACGAACCCGCAGATTTACTTACGCTCACGCCAAAAGATATAGTCGAGACCGTGCGTTACCTTACGGACCTGTGGGCCGGCGCGGACGACACCAAGCACGTAGACGACATAGACCATTTTGGCAACCGACGCATACGTACCGTGGGCGAGCTTGTCGTGAACCAGTTCCGTATAGGGCTTTCCCGTATGGAGCGCGTCATACGCGAGCGCATGTCCACTCAGGAAGTAGACGACATAACGCCGCAGAGCCTCATAAACATACGGCCTATAGTCGCGGCCGTGAAGGAGTTCTTCGGTTCGTCACAACTCTCGCAGTTCATGGACCAGGCAAACCCGGCTACGGGACTTACGCAAAAGCGCCGTTTGTCCGCACTGGGGCCCGGCGGCCTTACGCGCGAGCGCGCCGGCATAGAGGTGCGCGACGTGCACACCAGCCACTACGGTCGTATGTGCCCCATAGAGACGCCCGAAGGCCCGAACATCGGGCTTATCGGCTCGCTTGCCACATACGCGCGCGTTAACCCGTTCGGCTTCATAGAGACCCCTTACCGTCGCGTCGTGGACGGCAAGGTCACAGACGATATAGACTACCTGACGGCTGACGAAGAGGAGAACTTCAAGATAGCGCAGGCAAACGACCTGTTTGACCTTGACACCCGCGTTTTCGGCACGACAGACCCAAAGACCGGCAAGTTCACGGCCGCCAAGACGGTGCTCTGCCGCGTTCGTGGCAAGAACGGCGAGTACGGCGAACCCGACGAGGTGGACCCGAAAGACGTTAACTACATGGACGTCTCGCCACGCCAGATGGTGTCCGTCGCCACGGCGCTTATCCCGTTTTTGGAACACGACGACGCCAACCGCGCGCTTATGGGATCCAACATGCAACGTCAGGCGGTGCCGCTGTTGAACCCACACGCGCCGCTTGTGGGAACCGGTATGGAACACCGCATAGTGGTGGACTCCGGCGAGATAGTGCTGGCCAAGCGTGCCGGTACGGTAGACTACGTACAGACCAACCTCGTGCGCGTTCGCACGAAGGACGGCGAGATAGACGAGTACATGCTGCCGAAGTTCCGCCGTTCCAACCAAAGCGGTTGTTTCAACT
This sequence comes from Coriobacteriales bacterium, assembly GCA_031261765.1. Next base: position 5,582 of record JAISJA010000068.1, read on the forward strand.
ACAAGCCTGTGGTACGCGCGGGGCAGAAGGTCCAGGAAGGCGACCTCCTTGCAGACGGTCCCGCAAGCGACAAGGGCGAGCTCTCGTTAGGCCAGAACATGCTTGTAGCGTACATGCCATGGGAAGGCTACAACTACGAGGACGCCATCATATTAAGCGAGCGCGCCGTGACGGACGACTTGCTTACGTCCATACATATAAGCGAATACGAAGTTGACGCCCGTGACACGAAACTGGGCCCCGAGGAGATAACGCGCGAGGTGCCTAACATCTCAGACGAGATGGCGGCGAACCTTGACGCGGACGGCATAATACGCATAGGTGCCGAGGTAGGCCCCGGAGACGTGTGGGTAGG
>JAISJA010000028.1 GCA_031261765.1 Coriobacteriales bacterium
CCGGGATATATCCAGCACTTCTGCGCCCATTGCGCGCCATATGCCGTCCATATTCCCTCGCAGTCGAAAGTGGTGCCATCGCCAATGACGCCGTTGTTAAGCCCCGCCATGCTGGTGAACGCCTTCCAGGTTGACGCCGCGGGATACTGCCCCGCTATTACCCTGTCCGTCAACGGGTAGTTAGACGAGTCGCTGGTAAGCTTGCTCCACGTAGCGTCCGATATGGAACCTATAAGCTGTGACGGGTCAAAAGTCGGGAAGCTTGACGCGGCAAGTATGCCGCTATCGGTTACGTCCATGCAGACAAGCGCGCCCGCGCATGCGTTTGGGTGCCCGGTGACCTTCGCCTTCGCTATTAAGTCCGATAATATCTGGTCTGTGTGCGCCTGCAGGTCTATGTCTATGGTCAGACATACGTCGTTACCCGTAGTTGGAGCGACCTCGCTTAGCACGGCCCCTATGTTACCTGACGAGTCCACCTTGTACGTGCGAGTGCCGGCAACCCCCTGTAATATGTCCTCGAACGCCAGCTCGGCCCCGTCCTTGCCTATGGTGTCGCCACTTTGGTATTGTATGGCGCTGTTGGAATTAACGGACTCAAGGTCCGCCTGTGTTACGATGCCGGTGTATCCAAGCACGTGGCAGCCAACAGCCCCGTAAGGATATATACGCGTCGTGGCCGTGTCCACCGTAACGCCGCTAAACAGCGTGGGGTGCTCCTTTATATACGCGATAGAGCGCATGGGCACGTCCTGGGCGATTATACGGTCGGCGCTTGAGCCCTGCGTGGAATCCAGCAGGTTCTTGCGTATCATTCCTTTGGGAAGCCCGCTTACAAGCGAGAGCCTGTGCACAAGCTGGTTGTCGGACGCAAGCGACTGCTGACCCTTAAGCACGTTTGACGTGCGGTTGCCAATGAGCACCTTGCCGTTGCGGTCAAGCACGCGGCCACGTGCCGCCGGTATTGAGACGTCCTGCGTCATGTTCTCCTCGGCATCGGCCTCATATTCGTCTTTCGATAAGACCTGCAAACTCCACAGCTTAACCGCAAGCGTGCCAAAAAGCGCCGCCGCCGCTATTGCAAGCGCATAGAAGCGCCCACGCTGGGGCGCCTTGGCCTTAGCCTGTGAGCTATCGCGTATGCCGTTTTTCCCCTGTGCGCCGCCCGCACGGCCGGCGCTGTCGTCTGCGGCCATATCCGCGCGTACGAAGTCCTGTCTGAACGTATTGCGCTTGGCGCCACGTTTCTTATATGCCTTGCGTATAAGCAGGAATATGGCTATGACAACTACAAGCGTGGCCAGGCCCACCAGCAATGCGAATATATACGCGTTCATTATCTGCGCCTTTTGCCCGCGCGCGCGCGGCCACGACCACTCTTGCCGCCGCCGCCCATACCCGACTTTCGACTATTTTTTTGCCTGGGCCTCCTGCTTCCCGTAGCGGCCATGGAGATGTCCATGCCACTGCCGGAGGCGAACATATTGTTCCCCTTTGACTTCTTACCGGATCTACCTCTAAACAACATTGGAATTATCAATACGATAATACCTATGATGAAGTCGTATAACATGTTTGGCAAGGCCTTATAAAGTAGCGACGTAAGGAAGCTGGCATTTGCCCCAAGCAGGGCTATGGCTATAGCGTGGAACAACTCGCCGGCGACGACAGATATGATAAGCAGCACTACGGTTATAGCCGGGCTGTCGCCGAACGCGTCCGTGTTGAACGAGGCGATGCAGTATACAAGGACCGTGAACACGAGTGCCATGAGACCGAGCGGCCCCTGCGACGACAGGTCATACAGGATTCCCAAAACGAAAGCCGCGACCACGGCCGACGTCTTATTCACGTTGAGCGCCAGCATTATAGCCGCTATCAGCATGATATTGGGCACGATGCCGCATACGGCGATAGCTGGGGCGAGAACCACCTGCAAGATGAACGCTATGACAGACACCGCTAATATGAACGGCAACCTTGACGTGGTCTTGTTCATTAGCTGCCCTGCCCTTGCGCGGCCTGCGTCTGCGTTGCCTGCGCCTGCGTCTGTGTGGCCTGCGTGGCGTCTGCGGCCGGAGGAGCGTAGTTAAGCTCGTCCTGTCCGCCGGTTAGCACTATGACTTCTTCGTATGTCTGCGAAGCCGCCATGGGGGATATCGTTATGGTCTCGTATTCGTCGTTTGGGTTGGCGCTTACGCTTGCCACCGTGCCTACTATTATGCCTTTGGGATAAACCCCTCCGGACCCAGACGTAAGTACGGCCTCCCCCGTTTGCACGTTCGTGCCCGCCGGTATGTAGTCCATATACAATATACCGTCCGCGGAGCCGGATACCACGCCCTCGGCCCTGCTGGACTGCAGATACGCGGACACTCCGCTGGTCGGGTCTGTTATGAGGCGCACGGTGGACGTGAACGGCCCGACGCTCTCCACCTGCCCTATAAGCCCTTCGGAACTCATGACCGGAAGCGCTACTTGCAAACCGTCGTTGGATCCCTTGTCTATGGTGATTGTTTGGTTCCACGAGTCGGTACCGCGCGATATCACGCGCGCGGCGGTGGCGTTTGTTATGCCATAAGAGCTCTCAAGGCCCAAAAGCGCGTTGAGACGGGCGTTCTCCTGTTGGTATTCCTGGTTCTGTATTATAGCGGCCTGCAGCTCGTCGCTTTGGTCCTGGGCGTCGCCCGCGGCGTCCTGGCCGCTTATGGCGTTGGACATCGCGTCGCCCACCGCCTGGAACGGAAGCGTTATGACACCGCTTAGCTGGTTGAACGGCACGGTTATGACCGAGAAGCCGGACCTTATAGCGTGAAGCGGCCCCGCGCTGCCCTCAAGCGCCCATACGGTGAGCATCGCTATAGACAGCACGATTAGCACTACGAACGCGACGAGGCTATGACCGGTTTTCTTCTGTTTGTTTGAAGGCGTTAATGGCATTTAATGTTTAGCCAAACCATTGGTTTTATCGTTGTGTATATGAGCGTTGCAGCGCCGCCGGGTTCTCCAGTGCCATCTCGCAACCGGTCACCACGTTCGTGAACGCGGTCTCTGACGCGTAGACGGGCACCTCAAGCTCGCGCGTAAGGTACGTGTCAAGCATCTTGAGCAAGCCACCGCCACCGGTAAGCAATATGCCGTTCGTTATTATGTCTGCGGCAAGGTCCGGGTCGGTCTCCAGGAACGTGTCCTTCACTGCTACGAGTATATCGTTAAGTGGCGCCTGTATGCCGTCACGTACGTCTTCTGACTGTATGGTCTCTGAACGCGGCAGGTTGCTAGCCATGTCTCGTCCTGATATCTCCATGTCCAGCTCGCCTGTGGATATGGGCATGGCAGAACCTATGGCTATCTTTATGTCCTCTGCGGTACGGACGCCTATGTTAAGCCCGTAGACCTCACGTACGTGGCGCGCCACGGCCTCGTCGAACTCGTTACCGGCCGTGCGCAGCGAATTAGACGTGACTATGCCGCCAAGCGATATGACGGCTATCTCGGTCGTGCCGCCGCCTATGTCGACCACCATGGAGCCCGTTGGTTCCTCTACCGGCAGCCCCGCGCCTATGGCGGCCGCCATGGGTTCCTCCAAAAGGAAGGCCTGGCGTGCGCCGGCTTGCATCGTGGATTCGAACACGGCGCGCTTCTCGACAGACGTAACACCGCACGGTATGCATATAACGATGCGTGGCTTAGGCTGCCAGACGTGCGATTTTGGACTGGCCTTGTTTATGAAGTACTCCAACATGGCCTCTGTCACGTCGTAGTCTGCTATGACGCCGTCAGACAACGGGCGCTCGACGGATATGTTGCCAGGGTTGCGGCCTATCATCTCGCGCGCCTCTTTACCTACCGAGAGCACGCGGTTGGCCTCGCTGTCTATGGCGACTACCGAAGGCTCGTTCAGGACGATACCCTCACCGGCTATAGCCACCAGCGTGTTAGCAGTGCCAAGGTCGATAGCCATATCGACGCTCCAGCTGCTGAATATATTATCTAAGAATGACATGTCTCAATTCTAGCATATGCATATAGCGTTAAACCGAACTTGCAGCTTAACTGTTATTTCTCGGGAAAGAATATAGAAATCTCACGTTCAGCCGAAGCGGCGGAATCGGAGCCGTGTATGACGTTCTCGTCCATGGTTAAGCCAAAATCGCCACGTATCGTGCCCGGAGCGGCGTCGCGTGGATTGGTAACGCCCATTAACTTGCGCACGACCATGACGGCTTCGTCTCCTGACAGGACCATCTTCACGACCGGACCTGAGGTTATGTACTTTATGAGGTCGTGATAGAATGACTTGCCCTTGTGCTCGGCATAGTTCTCCTCGGCCTGTTCTTTGGTAACGTTCGCGAACTCCAGGCGCTCTATGGTCAACCCTACGCGCTCGAAACGCGCTATGATCTGACCGATGTGATGTTTGCGCACCGCATCGGGTTTAAGCATGCAATATGTTCTCTCTGACATGTGGTTCCTTTCTGTACTTTGTTGTACTACTGTTATTTAACTTTGCTGCTGGGACGCGAAGGCCAGGTCTATAGACGTCACCTTCCACGCTATAAGGCTACGGCCCAGCTTGATGTCGTAATTGACCGTACCGCCCTCGGGCAGTGACGCTTTGACCATTGCCTCTGAATGCGTCATGCCCGTGGCCATGTACGTTATGTCTATGTCGTCAGTCGCGGCGACACGGTTCATCATCTGTTGTACGGTCGCGGCGTCGCTTCCGGTCCAGTACTGTGTGGTATCCTGCCCGGCGGCCTGCGCCGCGAACATGTCGTTGATGGTGGTTTCCTGCGACGGGAAGCCAAAGCCCTGCCAGAACGCCACGACGGCGCCGGCAAGGAGCACGACGATGATAGCCAGTATTATAATGGTCACCTTAAGGCGCACGTGGCGCATCTTGCGCGCACTCTTCATTTTGCTTTTGCTCATAGCGATAAGGTCTTCGTCGCTTATCGTGAAGAAATCGGTGTCCTGGGGAAGCGGTATGGACCCCGTAGCGCCTGGATCTTGCTGCTGTGGCGCGGCGCCCTCTAAGCCTGCCTGCGCGTCGATTGGCGCTTCGGCGCTCTCTGCGCCATTGGCGATGTCTGCATCAGGCGGTTCGCCTTCCCAGTCATATGGGTCGGCGTCAGCGGGCCCAGCTTGGTCTGCCTCTGCCACCGACGCGGCAGACACAGCCGCGGCCGCAGAGCTCGCGGCGTCCGCAAGCGGTATACCGGTAACTATGGATTTAGCGCGCTTATAGTCGTCTGCGGCTTCGTCTGAAAGCGCATACGCGCCGTCGGATACGGCTTGTTCGAATATAGCCACGGCCTCCTGGTAGCGTCCCAGCGCCGTATACAGCTGGCCCAACTTCTCGCGCGCAGAGAACATCGTTTGCGCGTCAGGGGTAGGATCAAGCGAGCAGACGGCGCCATATACCTCTGCGGCGTCTTGCATCCTGTCCAGAGAATAGAAACACCCACCAAGGTTCATTAGCGCCTTCGCCGGGCTTGGGTTCCTGGCGTCTAAAGCGGCGTTACGGTATGCCGTGCCCGCCTGTACTATGTCGCCAAGGTGCGAATACGCGGTCCCAAGACCTGAATACGCCTGGTATGACTTCGCATACGTGCCGTCATGCAACGCCTGGTTGAAGGCCACGATAGCGTCGGCGTATCTTCCGGCGCCCAAAAGCGCTTTGCCAAGGTTCACCGCGACGGCGGTCTTGTTGTCGTACCCGTCGTCTTCCAGCGCCTCGCGATACGCGAGTTCCGCTGCCTGGAAATCGTGCAGCTTTAGATCGCAATTGCCTATCCTGTGATATAGCTTGCCGGCGTCGCCCGGCACGAAAGACATCGTGTCGTTGCTGGCGCATTTGTTAAAGCACCGCAGGGCACCGGCGTAATCGCCCTGCCCGTAAGCGCTCTGACCTTGTTCGAAATATATACTGTTCACAGTTAAGATATCTTGATTAGTCGACGTTCTGGATCTCTATGGACTGTATCTCGTCGCCTTTCCGAAGCGCATGGATAACGGCCAGACTATCGTCGTCCGCCGCGTCACCAAACACCGTGTAGGCGCTGTCTAGAAACGGTTGCGCGCCAAGGCAGAAATAGAATTGCGAGCCCGCGGAGTCGGGCGCCTGTGAACGTGCCATGGCAAGCGTGCCGTCTTTGTGCTCGTTGTGAGGATTCACGGTCCATTCGCCTTTTATGGTGTAGCCGGGGCCACCCGTACCAGGAATGCCGCGCGCCACGTCATGTACGTCCGCGGCCAGTTCTTCGCTGGTATATTTACGGCTGTTGGGACAACCGCCCTGCACTACAAAACCAGGCTCCAAACGATGGAACTTAAGCCCGTCGTAGAAACCCTTGCGTGAAAGCTCAACGAAGTTGCCTACGTGTATGGGGGCATCGTTTCCGGCGAGCTTAACCCTTATGTCTCCCTTTGCCGTATGTAGCACGGCCACCTCATTGCCATTCGGTTTATACTCAGGTGTGTAGTTGTCCACAATGCCTCCTCAATAGTCTATCGCATACTTTATATAAGTGTAGCAGATTTGGTGCCCCAGACAGGAATCGAACCTGCGGCCTTCTGCTCCGGAGGCAGACGCTCTATCCCCTGAGCTACTGGGGCGCTATCTAACTAGTATAGCTTAAAATCAGCTTGAAGCCTTGTATGTCGCCCTGTCCGCCACGCGCACGTTTATGTATATCACCTTGCCGGGATGCTCGTTCAGTATGGTTGTTATGGCTTCCTCTTTAGCCTGTATATCGTCCGCCGATCCAAACGCGACCGACACGTTGTTGGTCAGTGTAAGCGTCGTCTGTATCGCGTCAGGCGCGGATATACTTGCCACCATGCTGTACATATCGCTGGAAAAGCCGTTAAGTATAGAGATCGCGTTCTCAAGGCCGACGTCGTCGGGCGCGTCGCCAACTATGGGTTGTATTCCGCGCGTCAGGTTGTTTATCTGCGGCAGCTTACTTACCTCGTCTGCCGTGACGTCTGCCGGTAGCTGCGATACGTCGTCTGAGCTTCCAAGCCATATTCCGTCCGTCGATACAAGCCAATGCGTCGTTGGGTCCGAGGCGTTATCGGGCAGTATCTCGACGTTCGCGAGTATGGTGCGCTCTGTTATGGATAAGACCAGCGTAGACGGGAACTCGCGGCTTACGCTAGCGGATTGCACCCATGGGTCGCTCTCTAGGCGGTCCACTATGCCACCGGTGTCTACGCGCAGAAGCGTGGAGCCCGCCGGAACAGCCGCCAGTTGTGTCAAGTGGTCGGCGGTAAGGCGCTGGGCGCCGTCTACGCGTACCTCCGTGATGGAGAACAGGCTAGAGTTATAAACCGCGGTGCCGGCGATGGCCAAAATCGCGAGCAGGCCGAAGATGATGCCTATGACGAGTCCAAGGCGATGCGTGCGTTTCCTGTTGGCCTCGCGCTGCATGCGCCTGCGCTGTTGCGCGGCCGTCTCATAGTTGAAGTTACGGAGGGTAGGCGCTGGCATATCCGCGCCTATAACATGTGTGTCGCGCGTACGTGCGTTCCTTTTGCTCCCACGCGTTT
>JAISJA010000034.1 GCA_031261765.1 Coriobacteriales bacterium
CCCCAAAAACCAATTCAACGACCCCCCGGGCTGGCCCGGGGACACTTGCATTACCACTGGGTGGGGGGCCCCCTGCGCCCACCACCTGGATTCCGGCTTTCGCCGGAATGACGTTCAGCGTGTAGCTCTTAGTGCGCGCACTCGTCTTCCGGCGTGTAATTATACCCAACCGAAAGCGCCTTCTTATTAGGCCCTATAAGGTCTGTGTGCCTGCTTGACACGCTTTTCTCAATGGCCTGTTCTAAAGATTCCTGTGTAGAGAAGCCTGTCTGCTTTAGCAGCACGCCTATGCAAATGACGTTACCAAGCGTCGCAAGGTCGTTGTCCTCCGCTATCTTGGTGGCCGGTATCCCAATGAACTTCACGTCGTCGCGCTCAGGGCAGACGTTCGCAAGCGAAGTGTCCGCTATGATAAGCCCGCCGGGAACCACCTTTGGCATGAACTTCGTGAACGACGGCAGGTTGAGCGCTATGAGCACGTCAGGGTCGGTGACCAGTGGCGAGCCTATGGGCTTGTCGGACAGGCATACGCTGCAGTTGGCCGTGCCACCGCGCATCTCGGGACCGTATGATGGCATCCATGACAGCTCGCGGCCGTCTATTAGCCCCGAATACGCAAGCAGCTTGCCGGCGAACAAAACGCCTTGTCCGCCAAAGCCGGCTAGCATGATATTATAATCTCTCATTTGGCAATCCTCTTATTCTGCGATTGTATAAAACTCCGCTGACGCAGTGGATTCCGGGTCACGCGTTTGCTTAACGGCGTCCGCTTCGCGGCCGCCTGCAAACCCGGCCCGGAATGACGATGCTGCGCGCGTTATTTATCTTCCTCCTTGGCCTTTATATCCTTATAGACGCCTAAGGGATAATACGGCAACATGTTCTCGCGCATCCAGTCGAACGCCTTTAACGGCGTAAGGCCCCAGTTCGTGGGACATGTCGCAACGACCTCTATCATCGTCCAGCCAAGTTTCTCCTGTTGGTACTGGAACGCTTTTTTTATGGCCTTCTTGGCCTTGCGCACGTGTGACGGGGTGTCAACGGTAACGCGCTCGGCAAGCGCCACGCCGTCAAGTGAGCTCACGAGCTCGCAAACGCGTATGGGATAACCTGAATACGCGACGTCGCGACCGTATGGGCTTGTCTGCGTCACCTGGCCCGGCAGGCTCGTTGGCGCCATCTGTCCGCCCGTCATGCCATATATGGCGTTGTTGATGAACACTATGGTTATGTTCTCGCCACGCGTGGCGGAATGTATGGTCTCTGCCATACCGATGGAGGCTATATCGCCGTCGCCCTGGTACGTGAACACGATGTTGTCTGGGCGCGCGCGCTTAATACCGGTTGCGACCGCTGGCGCGCGGCCGTGTGCCGCCTGTGCCATATCGCATGAATAGAAATCGTATGCGGTAACAGAGCAACCCACCGGGCAAACGCCTATGGTGTTGCCCTCCTCGCCAAGCTCCTCTATGGTCTCCGCAACCAGGCGCTGCACTATACCGTGCGTACAGCCCGGGCAGTAATTGGTTATGGCGTCTGTGAGCATGGGGGTACGCTCAAACAGCACGGTTCCCTCTGGAACGCTCATCGCACACCTCCCTTGAAATCGTCGTCTGAAAGTTTGTGGTTAAACGGCACTATGCTGAACTCCTCGCCGGCCAGCGCGTGCTTTATGGCCACGTATACCTCGTTTGGCTCGGGTATTATGCCGCCCGTATGCCCAAAGAAGCTCACCGGCGCCTTGCCGTTCACGGCCAGGCGCACGTCTTCTACCATCTGCCCGGTAGAGAACTCAACGGCCAAAAACGCCTTCGCGTGCTCAGCGGCCTTCTTCACCGCGTCCACCGGATACGGCCAGAGCGTTATCGGGCGTATGAGCCCGGCCTTTATGCCGTCCGCACGTGCCATGTTAACCGCGCTGCGGCACACGCGTGACGCGGCACCGTACGCGACGACCACTACGTCTGCGTCGTCTATTTGCTCAAGCTGCGCTTTCTGCTCGGTCTCTATTATCATCTTGTAACGCTTGTCGCGCTCTAACACCATGTTCTCAAGCTCTTGCGGGTCCATGGAAAGCGAGTTGGCTATATTGTGCTTGCGCTGTTTCTTCGTGCCGGTAAGCGCCCACGGTTTCTGCGGCAGGTCGTCTTCCGCGATAGGCTCCGGAAGATCTACCGGTTCCATCATCTGTCCCAACAGGCCATCGGCAAGCATTATGACCGGCATGCGGTACCGGTCGCCCATATCAAATGCGCGAGCGGCGAAATCGGCCATCTCTTGCACCGTTGACGGGGCCAGCACCAGTACGTGGCCGTCACCGTGACCGGTCGCGCGGGTCGCCATCCAATAGTCACCCTGGTTAGGTTGTATTCCACCAAGGCCGGGGCCGCTGCGCTGCACGTTAACTATGAGCCCGGGCAGGTCCGCGCCTATCATGTATGAGATGCCCTCGCCCTTAAGGCTGACGCCGGGCGAAGACGATGACGTCATCGCGCGCACGCCGGCCGCGCTGGCGCCATATACCATGTTTATGGCCGCGACTTCGCTTTCGGCCTGCAGATAAACGCCGCCTATCTTAGGCATGCGCTTTGACATATATGCCGCAAGCTCTGTTTGCGGGGTTATCGGATAACCAAAGAAGTGCTTGCAACCCGCGCGAATGGCGGCCTCTGCCAGCGCTTCATTGCCTTTCATAAGTACTTTTGCCACGTTAATAGCCTCCTATTACACTATTTTACTATCGTAATCGCAACGTCCGGGCACATCATCGCGCAGGACAGGCACGCGGTGCACGCGTCCTGGTCTATGCACTTCGCGGGATGGTAGCCCTTCGATGTAATCACCTCTTGGTCCAGCTGCATTATCGTCTGCGGGCATACGTCCACACACAGGCCACAGCCCTTGCAAAACGTCATATCGACGCTGATTCTTGCCATAAATCATGCCTCCGTGATCTTGGGTACTAAAACTTGGGTACTAAAGGATTGTTTTAGAAGTTACAGGAAAGTGTTAAACCACATCACTGCACCCCAGTCATACGATTGTACCACTACTAACGCGCCGCGCACCTTACGTGTCACGCATATGACCGTTCATGCCGCGCGTGGTATATACGCTATAATATTTACTACAAGGTACAACAGTAAAGCCAATGGCTTGAAAGGAAGGGATGTCATGCATAACACCGGCACTGTCCTAGCAAAACGCCTGCGCGCCGTAGCGCTGGTAGCGCTTTGCGTGATAATGGCAAGCGCCATGACGCTGGCACTAAGCGGATGCGGCTCTAACGCGTCTTCGGACAACGGTAGCTCAAGCAGCACGTCGCAAGCGAAATACCGTATCCTGGACGAGAAGCTGTCCACGGAGCATTTTGGCGTGGGCTTCAAACTGGGGGACACGACACTGCGCGACGCGGTGGAATACACGATGGTAGGGCTATACAACGATGGTACGGTACAACAGCTTTGCGATAAGTACTCAGACCAGGGCGTGAACTTCGACGCCTGGCAGCTTACCAGCACTGACGCCACGGCTGACAGCGTGGCCGCCGCCACGAAAGAGCTGGGGTCGTCCGAGAAGTTCATAGTGGGCTTTGACAAGGAGTTCCCACCGTACGGCTACGTGGGCGACGACGGACAATATACGGGCTTCGACCTTGACCTGGCACAGGCGGTATGCGCCAAGAACGGCTGGACGTTCGTGCCGCAGCCCATAGACTGGGACGCGAAGGACGCGGAGCTGAACAGCGGTAACATATCTTGCATATGGAACGGCTTTACCATAGAAGGGCGCGAGAACACATACACCTTCACGCAGCCATATATGGATAACAGCCAGGTCGTGTGCGTTAAGGCCGACAGTTCCATAAACTCGCTTGCCGACCTTGCCGGCAAGACCGTCATGGCACAGGCAGACAGCGCTGCGCTTGAC
>JAISJA010000008.1 GCA_031261765.1 Coriobacteriales bacterium
GGGAAGTCCAGGATCTCGAAGCCCTTATCGTGGTACTTCTCGTAAATCGCCTGCAGGCCCTCGTACTGCGGTGTAAGGCCGCACTCTGTGGCCGTGTTTACTATCAGCAGTACCTGCCCCTGGTACTCTCCCAATGGCACGTCGTTGTTGTGCTGGTCTTTAACCGTAAAATCGTAGATACTCATTTACTTGTGCTTCCTTTCTTATAAGTGACTTATTTTGTGTGGCTTTTATTTAATTATATTTCATACAATTAAATTGTGCAACATAAGAATTTTTTGTGAGGTTTTCTCAGCGTTCGTATTTTTATGCTAATTTGAACTTGATATGTCATATCGTAAGACAGATACCAAAAAAACGCACAAGGCCGTATCTTGCCTGTTGATCTTCCTTGTCGTTTTCTTCGCGATGTTCGCCGTGGTTCCAAACGGCGTGTCTCCGCCGCGTAAAGCATATGCTTCGGATACTACGACAAGCCTGAAAGCTGAGATCGAGCAATACATACGTGCCGGTGTAAAACTAGGTGACACCATACGGCTTGCAAGCGCGCGAAATGCGACATATAACCCTAACGGCGACTGGATTATACTGGGATACGACTTCAGCACTACGCCTGCTGACAGCAGGCGTTTGGGAGCAGGCGCTGCAAGTGGCGGGTTAACTTATGCAGAGCAGTACGCCGAGGCTCAAAAAGCGAATGCTACGTTTGCAACAGGCACCGCCCGTGACACCTTAGAGCAGGACACTTCTACGCTGACGGACACTACAAGCAACGGCGCCGGGCTGGGCTCAGACGGCAACGGTAATGTAGTAGACATTGGGCACATAGTGCCACAGAACGCCATAAGTGTGAAACTAATACAAGCCAACGCCATAGACACACTGTCCGACAGGTTTAGTTATGCCTATAAGATATGCTCAGACTATGACACGAACGTTGCGCTAAACGGCAAAAACGTAGGGCTTGGACTTAGCGCAAGCGAAGACGTGCGCACGTGGGAGCTGTCATATGGCGAAGAAGACGCATTGGCTAATGCGATGCACACCAGCCGGGTCTTTGCTTATTGCACGGGGCAACGCATTACATGGGGCACGGCATATTCGGCTCCTGGCGTCCAACGTGACACGGGCTACGGCGATCTCAGCAATCCAGGCCTTTCGTCCGACTCCGTTTCTGGCACCATCAGCCATGCCGGCTTTCAGATGTGGGCGTTATCGTCACTTGCCTCTTCAGGCAATCCATATTGTATAGGTTCTGGAAGCGGCACAAGCACAAGCGGTAGCTATCTCATCAGCTTTTCGTTTTTAATTAGACCGGCTTTGATAGTTACGAACATCGCGCAGCCGATTACGCCCGCTGTGGCCATTACGATAGTAGACCCTCAGGTGGACGTGCCACAAACCGGGGATGCGAGCCTTGACTGTTCCACGGTTGCAGGCACGGGATACACGGCCTCTAACGCCACGTGGAACCGTACGGACGTGCCGGTTGCGGCGTCAGCAGATTATACGGCTACCGTTCGACTTACGGCAGACAGCGCCAACGGATATGCGTTCGTAAGCGGCACGTCGCTTGCTCCAAGCGGATGGACGCTTACGATAGAGTCCGAAGCGAGCGCGGTGTTGACGCGTGTCACGAGAACGGTGGATGTGCCCGATAGCGGGAACGTGCCGCCGGGCGGTGGGGGTGGAGCTGCGCCGCCGGGCGGCGGTAGCGTGTTACCGGGCGATAGTGTGGACGGTGGCGCTTGGGACGGCGACGGGGCTTTAATAAGTGCCAATACCATTAACGACGGCAGTAAGATTGCACACACGGTTGATATATCGTGGCGGCAGTTGCTCATGTCATGTCTTTTGCTTGATATTGGGATCATATTGGCCGCCGTTGGAAAGGCAGTGCAGAAATATAGGTTAAAACATGTAAGGAAAAGTACGGAAATCAGGAACAAACGCATGTGAATGTAGTATAATAGGAAGCCGAAGCGAGAGGGCGTAGACAGCGAGATGGACTTCCTGACCAGTATTACATTTGCTTTCGCGGTGGCGTTTAGCTGCTGTGCCGCTGGAGCCTATATATATCAATATATCCGAAAGATAAATAAGCACGCTAAAGGGCGCAGGCTGTTCTTGTTACTTAGCCTTGCTTGGTCGTCGCTGCTTGTTGGGCTTATGTGGAACTACGCAAACGGCGTATTGCTAAGCGCGCCAAACATATTTTTGCTTATAGGATGGGCGCTCACGTTGGCGTATGCGTGTTTTGAGCTTCTAACCGGCAATGACACATATGGTACGTTTGTTATGCCCATTGTGGTTATCGCGCTTGTAATAGGGTGGTTCTCCTCAGCGCTGCCAAACGGCAACGAAACTTCCGCGTTGCTAGTGTACCAGCAATGGCCAATGCTGGTGGCGCATGTTGGCGCGTTCATAGTGGCTGCCGTGTTCTTCCTTATAGGCGGCGTTGCCAGCGTCATGTTGCTGCGCCAGGCGCATCAACTGAAGCGCGACAAGAAGGCCGCGCTTGCGCAGGTTGGCCCGTCGCTCGCCTCGCTGCAACGCGTAGCCACGCGCTCTGTGGCCATCGGGCTGCCAATATTGACCGTTGGCCTGCTGCTTGGCATAAGCCAGGGATGGGCCACCGGGCAGCTTACGCTTAGCGATACGACGGCGTTCTTCTCGGTACGCATAATAGTGTCTTGCTTACTTTGGTCGTGTTACGTTCTTTACCTGGTTATGACATACATAATAAACTCGTCGTGGCGCGTCGCGTCATGCGTATCTATAGTAGGCTCCGTTGGCACGCTGGTCATAGTCGTGCTTAGCGCGGTCTTGCCGATGTTGGGGGCTTAAATGACGGATACCAGGGCCATACAGGCACGCGCACATAACCGTTACCCGATCTTCTTGAACGTCGCCGCGAAAAACGCGTTGGTCGTTGGAGGCGGGCACGTGGCGATGCGCAAGGTAATAACGTTGTTGGATTACGGTGCGCGAGTATGCGTCGTGGCCAAAGATATTACGGCAGTTATAGCCGACCTGGCAGACGACGGGCGCATAGAGTTGCACAATCGCGCATATACGGAAGGCGACTGTGCGGGTTGCATGCTCGTGTTCTGTGCGACGAACGACGAAGGACTGAACAAGCAGGTGTTCGCCGACGCCCATGCGGCCGGCGCGCTTTGTAACGTGGTAGACGTGCCGAACCTATGCGATTTCTACGTGCCGTCCGTGCTAACGCGTGGGAAGTTACAGATTGCCGTGTCCACCAACGGGGCTTCCCCGGCCGCCGCGCGTGAGTTACGCCACGAGCTTGAAGATGTCGTAGACGGGCACTGGGAAGCCTACCTAGACTTGCTATCGCAAGTACGTGCTAGTATGCTAGCAGATTCACATATGAGCCCAACTGGGCGCGGCGCCGTTTTGAAACGCGTTGCGACGCCACGGGTGCGCGGCTTTGTATTCAAGCGGCTTTCGGCCGGCGAAGGCATAAGCGCGCACGAGCTTATCGAAATGATAAAACGCGGTATGTGTAGTGGCGATGCGGCATGATCATCTTCGCGGGCGTTAACCACAAGACCGCGCACGTGAAGCTGCGTGAGCGTTTGGCGTTTGCGGAAGGGACGGTTCCCGACGCGTTGCGGCACCTTATGTCTTACGACGACGTAAACGAGGCGGTTATATTATCAACGTGTAACCGCGTAGAGATATACGCTGACGTGAAGACCGGCCCTGAAGGCATGAAGCAGTTGACGGAGTTCCTTAAGGAATGGCACGGCCTTGACGACGAACTGCAGCGGGCAATGCGTGAACATCTTATATGCATGCAAGGCAAACAGGCGGTCACGCATTTGTTTGAGGTCGTTTGCTCGTTGGATTCTATGGTGCTTGGTGAAGCGCAGATCCTGGGGCAGGTGCGACAGGCGTTCATGGATGCCCAGCAAGCGCATACTACCGGCACTGTGCTTACGCGGCTGTTCAAGCAAGCGCTTGAATTGGGCAAACAAGTGCGCGCTCAAACAGAGATAGGGGCTAAGTCGCTAAGCGTCTCTACGGCGGCGGTCAGCTTGGTGGAGCGCGTCTTTGACGACATAAAGAACCTTAGCGTCGTATTGCTTGGCACGGGGCAAATGGGAAAGCTTGCAGCCACTTACCTTATGGAGAAAGGCGTCTCGCACTTGTCCATAGCAAGCCGCACCTTTGCGCACGCGCAAGAGCTGGCAGACGCTATAGGCGGCGAGGCGGTGGACATAAGCGAGCTAGAAGAGCATATCGCGGCGTCAGACGTCTTGTTGTCGTGCACGTCCGCGAAAGAATACGTTATAAAGCGTGATGTGATCTCGCGCGTGCGCCGCGCGCGCAGGGGACGCCCGCTGCTGTTAATGGACATAGCTTTGCCACGTGACATTGACCCGGCGTGCGGCGATATAGGCGACGTGTTCTTATATGACCTGGACGACCTTGGCGGCATGATGGACGACAACGCCAAAGGCCGCGAAGCGGAGACCACGAAAGTAAAGGAATACGTTAGCCAGGCCGTCGAGAAGTTCCTGGCATGGCGCCAGGAGAGCTCCGTTACTCCAACCATAAAACATATGTTCAAGAAGGCGTCCGGCGTAGCCGCAGGCGAGCGCGACCGCGCCGCGAAAGCGCTTGCGGCGAAACACGACGGGCAGCTAAGCGACGACGACTTGAAGATACTGGACGCCATGGCGTCTTCTATAGCCAGCAAGATATTACATGGCCCTACCATGCGCTTGCGCAAGCACGCGTCCGACCCAGACTCGCTTTACTATACAGAGGCCGCCCGTTTCCTGTTTGGGCTTGACAGCAACCCAAGCGGCAAGGCGCACGTGTGCCCGGCACGCCCCGGAACGCTTTGTGTGGTGCAGGGCGGCAAAGAATGTGACGTGCCGGAAGAGAAACGATGCAAGCTTGCGGGCAATAGCGAAGATGCGGATAAGGGAACCGGCAAGGAAGCCGGGAGTGAGGCGGCATGAAAGACAGGATAGTAATAGGAACGCGCGGGTCCGCGTTGGCACTTTGGCAGGCCGACCTTGTGGCAGAGTCGCTACGCGAAACGTATGGTGGCGCGGATGCAGGCGGCTTGCGCGTAGAGACGAAGATAATAAAAACCACCGGTGATAAGATAACCGACGTCGCACTTTCTAAACTTGGCGATAAAGGGCTATTCACGAAAGAGCTTGAGCTGGCGCTGTTGGACGAAGACGTTGATATATGCGTGCACTCCATGAAAGACCTGCCCACCGTTTTACCGGACGGGCTTTGCTTGCCTGTCATGCTAGAAAGAGCGGACGTTAGGGACGTCATAGTCGCCACCGGCGACATAGCGCGCGCTTGCGCGGACGCCGCTGGCGAGGGACGCAGCGCGATAGAGGCCATACCGGCCGGTGCCCGTATAGGCACAAGTGCCTTGCGGCGCCTTGCGCAACTTCGCTTGGTGCGCAGCGACATTGAGTTCGCGAACCTGCGAGGTAACCTGGATACCCGTATTAATAAGGTGGTCGCCGGCGACGTGGACGCCGCCATACTTGCCAGCGCCGGCATTGCCAGGATGGGTTGGACGGAGCACATATGCGCCTACATAGATACCGCGGATATGCTTCCGGCCGTTGGACAGGGCGCCATAGGAATAGAGGCGCGTGCCGACGACGCGGATACGCTTGGACTTATCTTGCCGCTGAACCACGCCGCTACGTTTGAGTGCGTTGGTGCGGAGCGCGACGTAATGCGCGTTTTAGACGGCGGATGTCAAACGCCATTCGCGGCGTATGCGCGCTACGTAGATGACGTTCATGTTGCATCTCGTCATTCTGCGAGCCGCGAAGCCAGCCTTGATCGTCATTCTGCGAGCCGCGAAGCGGCTGCGCAGAATCCCACGCATACGCCAGACACAGAAACATTGCGTCAGAACGGCAGCGACGCACCCGCGCAGATAGAACTGCGCGCGTTAGTAGCCAGCGTTGACGGCACGCGCGTGTTGCGTGCCAGCCGAACTGGACACGACGCCGCAAGCATAGCGCGCGAGGTGTCAGACGAGCTACTGGCGGCCGGCGCGGCGGAGATAATGGAGCAAGCGAGGGCGGTCGCATGAACGAAGTAACCGTATATCTTATAGGCGCCGGTCCCGGCGACCCAGAGCTGATTACCGTTAAGGGCAGACGCGTGATAGAAGAAGCCGACGTTATTATCTACGACTATCTTTCTAACCCCGCTTTGTTGGACTACGCGCGTGGCGACGCAAAGAAGATATACGTTGGCAAGAAGGGTTTCTCAAAACACATTACGCAAGACGAGATAAACCAATGCCTGTTAGACGAGGCAAAGGAACTACAAAGCGCTGGTGGCGGCATAATAGCGCGCCTTAAAGGTGGCGACCCGTTCGTGTTTGGCCGTGGCGGTGAAGAAGCTATTGTGCTAGCACAATATGGTGTACCGTTTGAGATAGTCCCGGGAGTGACGGCTGGCGTCGCGGCGCCGGCATACGCCGGTATTCCGGTGACGCACCGTGGCCTGTCATCAAGCGTAGCGTTCATAACCGGCAATGAGGACCCCAGGAAAGAAGAGAGCTCAATAGACTGGGCCGGCATAGCCAACGGGGCCGAGACGCTCTGCTTCTATATGGGTATTCGCAACCTGCCACGTATATGTAGCCAGCTTGTGGCGCACGGTCGCGATGCGGCGACACCGGTCGCCCTGGTGCGTTGGGGCACAATGCCTAACCAGGAGGTGCTTTGCGGCACGCTGGACGACATAGCCGGGAAAGCGGCCGAGGCGGACTTTAAGTCGCCCGCGATAATACTGGTAGGACAGGTGGCGTCTTTGCGAGAGAGTATAGCATGGCTTGAACATAAGCCGCTGTGCGGTATGCGCATAGCCGTGACGCGCACGCAGGCGCAGGCGGGCGTACTTGGACGCAAGCTGGAGGCGCTTGGGGCCAGCGTAGTGCTAATGCCTACCATAGAGATACATCCAATAGAGCCAAACGACGCGCTGAAGGCGTGCACTGACATGCTGGACGCTTACGACTGGCTTGTGTTCACGAGCGCGAACGGGGTGCGATGCTTCTTTGACCACTTACGGCGTTTTTGGCCGTCTACACGCCATATTGACGCCCGTGCGCTGGCCGGTATACGCATAGCCGCCATAGGGCCGGCTACTGCCGCGGCACTTGGCGAATATGGTATTCACGCAGACGTAGTGCCACCAAGATACGTGGCCGAATCCGCCGTGGAAGCCATGAAAGACGCCGGCGTTAGAAGCGGCGACAACGTATTGTTGCCGCGAGCGAGCGAGGCACGTGACGCGCTGCCAAACGGGTTGCGCGACGCGGGGGCGCACGTAGACGTCGTGCCGGTATACAAGACGCTTCCGTCTTGCAGCGGCACTACGTTGCGGGCATTAGACCAACTGAAGTCACACGAGATAGACGCCATAACGTTCACGGCTTCGTCTACGGCGAAGAACTTCTTTGCGCTGCTGGAAGAAAACGACATAGATAAAAACGTGCTTGATAGCGTGCTAGCATACTCTATTGGTCCCATAACAACAAGTTCGCTTGAGGACTTTGGCTTTGCGCCTAAAGCACAAGCGGTTGAATATACTATCGATGGTTTGGTGAAAGCGATAGAAAAAGACAGGAAACACATAGCGTCATTCCCGCGAAGGCGGGAATCTCCCGCAACTGGTATTGCGAATGCGGAAGATTCCCGTTTTCACGGGAATGACGGATAGAAAAAGAAAGGATACGAATGATAGGTATATCCAAGCTTTATTGTGGAGCGGTTGAACCGGCTGACGTACTACGCTACAAAAGGCGTTCAAGCGAACTGCCAAGCGGCATGCTGCAGTTCTCGAAAGACAAGAAACCGGTCGTTGTGTGGAACTGCACGCGTACGTGCAACCTTAAATGTGTGCATTGTTATGCCGGCAGCGAGGCGAAACAATACGAAGGCGAGCTTACGACGGACGAGGCCAAGGCGATGATAGACGACCTGGCGTCTTTTGGCAGCCCCGTGTTGTTGTTCAGCGGCGGAGAGCCATGCCTGCGTCCGGACCTTGTGGAGCTTATGGGATACGCGAAACAGGCCGGTATGCGCGTGGTAATATCGACCAACGGAACTCTGATAACGCCCGAGAAAGCGCGAGAATACGCAAAGGTAGGGCTGTCGTATGTGGGCGTGTCGCTTGATGGCGGACGTGAGACACATGATAAGTTCCGCGGCGTGCCAGGCAGTTTCGACCGCGCGATGGAGGGCATACGCAACTCCAAGGCCGCCGGTATAAAGGTAGGCCTTCGTATGACGATAGACGCCGGTAACGTGCAGGACATAGACGAGGTATTTGACATAATGGAGCGCGAGGGCGTTAACCGCGCGTGCTTTTATCACCTTGTATACGCGGGGCGTGGAACGAAGCTCATGGACGAGGACCTGGACCACGAACAGACGCGCGCCGCCGTGCTTAAGATAATGAAGAGGACCCGCGAGTGGTTCGATCGCGGCGGGAAGCCAGAGATATTAACCGTTGATAACCACGCCGACGCCGTGCTTATATATGAGACGCTGCTTAAAGAGGACCCGGACCGCGCGGCTGACGTCATGGAACTGTTGCGGTGGAACGGTGGTAACTCCAGCGGCAACGGAATAGGCTGCATAAGCTGGGACGGCGAGGTATATGCCGACCAGTTCTGGCGCCACTTCCCGTTTGGCAACGTTCGCGAGCGTCCGTTCAGTGAGATCTGGACCGACACGCGCAGGCTGGAAGACGGTGGAACCGAGCAAAGCGAGCTTATGTTCAAGCTTAAGGACAAACGCCCCTGGGTCAAAGGCCGTTGTGCGACATGCCGCTGGCTTGATATCTGTGGCGGGAACTTCCGTGTGCGCGCGGAGGCCGCTACCGGCGATTTATGGGCCCCGGACCCGGCGTGTTATCTGACAGACGAGGAGATCGCGAAATGACTTATCCACAATACAGACCGCGCCGGATGCGCGCGAACGACACGGTTCGTTCGTTCATAAGTGAGACGACGCTAAGCGCGAAGGACTTTATCTACCCATTGTTCGTCAAACCGGGCAGCGGCCTTAAAGACGAGGTGCCGTCCATGCCAAATGTATATCAATATAGTGTTGATATGCTAGCAGGCGAGATAGACGAGCTCCTGTCTTTGGGAATAAGCTCGGTCATACTGTTTGGACTGCCGGCGTATAAAGACGAGCTTGGCAGCGAGGCATACGATGACAACGGGATAGTGCAACAGGCGATACGCGCTATTAAGGAACACGCGCCGCAGATGTACGTCATTACAGACGTGTGCCTTTGCGAATACACGAGCCATGGCCATTGTGGCAAGCTTGACGAGAACGGCTACGTGATGAACGACCCCACGCTTGAGCTCCTTTGCAAAGAGGCCGTAAGCCACGCGCGCGCCGGCGTTGACATGGTGGCGCCTTCAGACATGATGGATGGGCGTATAGGCGCCATACGCGACGCGCTTGACGGCGAAGGGTTCATCAACACGCCCATAATGGCGTATTCGGCAAAATACGCAAGTGGCTATTACGGGCCGTTCCGCGACGCGGCTGACTCCGCGCCCGCGTTTGGAGACAGGCGCACTTATCAAATGGACCCGGCCAACAGCGACGAGGCACTGCGCGAAGTTGAGCTTGACATAATGGAAGGCGCGGACATAGTAATGGTGAAGCCGGCGCTGGCTTACCTGGACGTCGTCCGTCGCGTGAAAGACGAGTTTGGGTTCCCGCTTTGCGTATACAACGTGTCAGGCGAATACGCGATGGTGAAAGCCGCGGCCGCAAACGATTGGATAGAAGAAGAACGCGTAGTGCTGGAGAGCTTGCTTTCCATGAAGCGCGCGGGTGCTAACATGATAATAACCTATCATGCTAAGGATGCAGCACGCTGGCTCTCTGAGGCCAACGATTAAAGTCTTAACGGAAAAGGAATAGCTTAATGCAAGAAGCACATATAGAGATCGCAGGCGGCCACCCAGGCGGCCACCCGGGTGGGCATCCGGGGCACATGCCAGGCGGCGCGCGTGGGACCGGCTTCAGGCCCGGAGGCGGAGCCGCGGCGAAGGCATATGAGGAGCGCACCGGTATAAAGGCGCCACGTATAATAGCGTGGGAGATAACGCGTTCGTGCAACCTGAGCTGCGCGCATTGCCGCGCGGCTGCCGAGTTCGGTCATTATCCGGGCGAGCTCACCTTAGACGAGATAAAAGCCACGATAGACGATATATGCTCCATAACGAACCCCATACTCATACTTACCGGCGGAGAGCCGCTTATGCGCCCGGACATATTCGACATAATAGACTACGCACATGATGCCGGAGCGATGCCCGTGATAGGAACCAATGGAACGTTCATAGACGACGAACTTGCCGCGCGTATAAAGGAACACGGCATACCGCGCGTGTCGGTGTCGTTGGACTTCCCCGACGCCAGACGCCAGGACAAGTTCAGGGGTGAGGTTGGCGCGTTTGACGCGGCCGTGCGCGGGATAAAGGCTTTGCAAAACGCGGGCGTAGGTATTCAGATAAATTCCACCATAACTAAACAAAACATGGACCTGCTTGACGAGTTACACGACACCGCCGTGGACCTTGGAGCCGAGGCGTTTCACATATTCATGCTGGTGCCAACCGGTCGCGGCGAGGGTATGGTAGACGTTGCAATGACGTCCGAGGAAAGCGAGCATGCGCTTACGTGGGCATATGAGAAGCAGAAATATTCGCCCATGTACTTCAAGCCCACTGACTCGCCGCAGTACTACCGCATAATACGCCAGAAGGCCAAAGAGGAGGGCACAAATGTCACGCCCGAGACCTACGGTATGGACGCGCTTACGCGCGGCTGCCTTGGCGGAATAACTTTTGTGTTCATAAGCCACGTGGGAGACTTACAACCGTGCGGGTACTTTAACATGCAGTGCGGCAACGTTAAAGAGCGGCCTTTCAGCGAGATATGGACAAACAGCAAGGTATTCAATGACTTGCGCGACTATAGCAAGCTTGAAGGCAAGTGTGGCGCTTGCGAATACAAGGGCGTCTGCGGTGGATGCCGCGCGCGGGCGCTTGAGGCCACCGGTGACTATATGGCCGAAGAACCCGTTTGCGCCTACGTTCCCAGGAAGCTACGCCAATGAGCGCCCCATTACGCCATCCCGGTGCCCCATTACGTCATCCCGGTACCCCATTACGCCATCCCGGTACCACGTTACGTCATTCCGGGCTTGACCCGGAATCCACAGAAGGACTTTCATAATGAGCAGCGACGCCAGCAATTTGACCCAACTACAACGCGAGCTCCTTACGATAATACAATCCGGCTTTCCGGTTTGCGAGCATCCATATAGCGTACTAGCACAACAACTTAATAGCACTTCGCAAGAGGCGTTTGAGGCCACGAATGGCTTATACGAACAAAAGGCCGTAAGGCGCATAGGCGCCAGCTTTGACTCGCGCAAGCTTGGGTATACGTCTGCCCTGTGTGCTATTGCCGTAAGCGGCGACGCCGTAGAGCAAGCGGCGAGCGTGATAAACGCATATCCAAACGTAACGCATAACTATCTGCGTGCGAACCGCTATAACATATGGTTCACGGCAATCGCACAGTCAGCCACTGCCGTGCAGCAGATCTTAAAAGCCATCGTGGATAAGACCGGCGCCTCAGCAAGCCTTTATCTTCCGGCTACGAAGCTGTATAAGATACGCGTGGACTTTAACCTTACGTCATTCCCGCCGCCGTCCTGCGAGCCACACAGTGAACCCCTACCGTCATCCTGCGAGCCACGTAGTGGCTGCGCAGGATCTCATAACTCCAATAGCGTAGTGGATTCTGCGCAACCGGCAATAGCCGATTCGCAGAATGACGCACGCCCCATAACGCTAACCCAAACCGATAAGGCGCTTATCCGCATATTGCAAGAAGACATTGGCAACGAGCTTGAACCGTACGAGCGTATTGCCGATGCGCTGGGCCAGGCGCAGAGCTGGGTGCTTTCGCGCACGCAAGAGCTCATAGACGCTGGCGTTATACGCCGCTTTGGCGCCATGGTGCGGCACAATGAACTGGGATTCACGCACAACGTTATGGTCGCGTGGATTATTCCTGACGACGAGACAGACGCCGCAGGTGGGATAATGGCAGGGTATAGCGCGGTAAGCCATTGCTACAGGCGCGTCACTACTGAAGATTGGCCATACAACATGTACGCGATGACGCACGGCATGAGCGAAGACGATTGTGCGACCGCGATACGGCAGATAAAGGCGGCGCTGGACGACGCCGGCGTTAGCTACAAGGAACCGGCGTTGCTTCGAAGCATTAAGGAGCTTAAGAAGTCGTCCATGCGTTATTTCATTGAGGACGAACGTTAGAGCGGTGCTCGAAGCGACACGCCTGGCGGAAACAAGGCGGCGCGTTGATAATAGGAAGGCGGCAGGGGAGATATGAACCATAAACGTTCAGTTGAAGATTTCGCGCAGGCGTGCGACGTCATTCCTGGCGGAGTGAACTCGCCGGTGCGCGCGTACGCCAGCGTTGGCGGCGACCCCGTGTTCATAAGCCGTGCGGACGGCTCGCACATATGGGACGTGGATGGTAACGAATATACGGACTTCGTGTGTTCGTGGGGACCGCTTATATTAGGGCACAGGCCCCATGCCGTCATAACGGCCGTAGAACATCAAATGGAGCTTGGCACGTCATACGGCGCTCCGTGCGAGGCGGAGGTCACATTGGCCAACGAGATATGCGAGCTTATTCCTTCGGCACAGATGGTGCGTATGGTGTCATCGGGCACAGAGGCCACTATGAGCGCCATACGATTGGCGCGCGGTTTCACGGGCCGCCCGAAGTTCATTAAGTTCGAGGGCAACTACCACGGACACTCGGACGCCTTGTTAGTAAGCGCCGGAAGCGGCGTGGCAACGCTTGGGATACCCGGAACCCCCGGCGTAACAGACGGCGCTGTGGCCGATACTATTGTGCTAGCATATAACGACATTAGTGCGGTGGCAAGCGCTTTTACTACATATAAAGACGAGATAGCCGCGGTCATTATGGAGCCCATAGCGGGCAACATGGGCGTCGTGCCACCTGCCGCCGGGTTCTTGCAAGGGCTTCATGACCTTTGCGAGGCTAATGGCGCGCTGCTGATATTCGACGAGGTCATAAGTGGCTTCAGGGCGTCGCTTGGTGGAGCGCAACAGCTCTACGGCGTGACGCCGCATATTACGACTTTGGGCAAGATTATAGGCGGTGGTTTCCCGGTGGGTTGCATTGCCGGGCGCGCGGACATCATGCGTACGTTCGCGCCAACCGGGCCGGTGTACCAGGCCGGTACCCTAAGCGGCAATCCGGTGGCTATGGCTGCCGGCATAGCCACGCTGCGCGAACTGCAGAAGCCCGGAGTATACGAGCGCCTTGAATCGCTTGGCGCGCGCATGGAAGCCGGGCTTAACGCCGCTATTGCGGCATCCGGCGTGCGTGCGATGGTACAACGCGCAGGTTCACTTCTCACTATATTCTTCACCGATAAACCCGTACGTAATTGGAGCGACGCCGCCACGTGCGACACAAATATGTTCGCGAAGTACTTCAGGGGCATGTTGGAGCGCGGGTTCATGGTCGCGCCCAGCCAGTATGAGGCTATGTTCTTATCGACGGCACATACAGAGGATGAGATTGACGACTTCGTGCAAGCCGCGGGTGAGGTATTCAAAGAATTGTAGAAGTGTCGACTTTCCTGAGCTGTGCATCATGAATTACTATTTTACGATGTAGTAAATCGTGATGTAGTAAAGTTCTGACCAGATGTCTTAGTAAAACTCCGCACCTATAAGTACCTTGACAATATGCAACCTGTTGCCTATAATATGCAATAGGTTGCATAACTTTACGTACTGCACAGAAGGGGCGACATATGGATATAGCGAATGGCATGGGCACAACTAAAACCCAGGCAAAGAAGCAAACAAAAGCGGAGGCGCGGGCCATGCGAGACCGTAAGTATATATTTGGTGGCGTACTGCTGTTGGCCAATAAGCTACAAACATGGGGCGACGGCATGTTGGGAGGGCTTACGCTCAAGCAATGGTTCGTCTTAACGATGCTACGGTTTATGCCCATAGACGAGCCGACAATACAACAGGTAGCGGACTACAACGGTACGTCACGCCAGAATACGCGCAAGATACTCGATCGTCTGGCCCGGGACGGATACGTGCGGCTCAAGCCCAGCCCAACGGACAAGCGCGCCACTATAGTGTGCCTGGCAGCAAAGACGCGCACTTATCTACAGAAGAATGCCGATAAGGGCGAGGAGATCATGTATGGGCTTTTTGACGGCATATCTTCCGCAGAGCTCGCTGGTGCCGCGACCACTATTTCCAAGATGCTGAAAGTGCTGGACGTTGACCCGCCCGCCTTGGAGGGTAGTGATAGCGATGCGCAGAGGTAAAGCTTGCATACGGTTTGAGCGCGTAAGGCCGCTGGATATAGCGGTGCTGGCCATTGCCTGTCTGCTTATCATTGACACGGTTACGGGGATAAGCTCGTTTGCGCCGGGACACGGGTATGATGTTACGAACCAGTACGGTTCTACGGTTACTATATGGGGCGCCGGGCTTTATGCGCACGACTCGTATTTTAAAGCGCCGGTGTTTATCGGCACAGATGTGGCTATGCTTGCGGTCGTCGTTCCGTGGCTAATAGTATCGTGGGTGTTCTCGCGCAGGTCAACCGCCAGCACA
This sequence comes from Coriobacteriales bacterium, assembly GCA_031261765.1. The sequence goes on from JAISJA010000008.1 coordinate 14,792, forward strand.
GGTTCGCGCCTATCGCTTATGGCCGCGCTTGCGTTGGTTGTGTACGACGCGGCAAGTGAGGCGTTTGGCATAACGTTTAACTACTACGAGCTAATATACATAGCTTTGTTCGGACTGTCGTTGTTCGCTCTCGTCGCGCTTATCGTTAAGGCGCCATTTAATAAACTGGCAATATGTTATAACGAGAAGCGCGCAAGCGACGGTGACGTCCATACGCGTATAGGAGGTGTGCGCGTGGAATGGTTCTATGCGTTTTGTGTTGCTGGCGCCATAGCGCTGATTGTAGCCTGGCTGCCCGATATATTGCAGGCGCTGTTTGCAGGCGGCACGCTCGCGCGCATCGAGACATATACGACCGAGATAACATATGCGCTCGATATGGGGATTATCAGCCCGTGCTTGCTGGTTTGCGCCTGGCTGTTGCACAAGCGCAGGGGTGAGGGTATAGCCATGCTATTCGTCCTGCTTGCCGTTTGTGTATGTGTTGGCATCATGCTGTCGCTGCAAACGGTGTTTCAGCTTGCCGCCGGCGTTACGCTTACAATAGCGGAGATAATCGCAAAAGTCGCGAGCTTTATAGCGCTTGCCGCATGCGCCGCTATTCTATTACGTGGAGTGCGGAGATCGGTTAAGTTCGCAGCTTGAGTAGGGCTGCGATACAGATAGCTGGTGTCCCCAGAAGGATTCGAATCTCCGTTTCCGGCTTGAGGCGCCGGTGTCCTTGGCCGCTAGACGATGGGGACTCTTATATTATAGAGTAATGAGACGAGTCACTACGATATGCGCGGCGTTCGGTAGCGTCTTAACCGCGGTGTGGATAATAGCGGCGTCATTCATGGTAGTGCTTGCGCCGCCTGTTACGCATAACCTGGCCAACGCTTTCGTAGACACGGAACATAGCACGTTATCGCATGACTACCTTGTACAAACTGCCTGTGACGTGCGCGCATATTGCATGGGCGATGACAGCGTTCAACTTCCGCAGGGCACAGATGACGATACGCAGATGACACCTGACATCATGCAGCACCTTAACGACGTACGAGCGGTGTTCGTGGGCGCACAGGTGGCGTTCTGGATATTGACAGTGGCCGAGGCGGCCTTTATGGTTTGTACGGTGTTCGTGCGGCGACGTGTGAAATCACAAGGCGGGCCTGTGCGAAAACGCGCACGGTTGCGCCGCCTGGGCAACATCCTGCTTGGCGGTGGCATAATAGCGCTGGCGGCAACGACTGTCGTTGCGCTTATCGGCATATTTAACTTCAATGCGTTGTTCACGGGCATGCATGACATATTCTTCCCGCAGGGCAACTGGACGTTCTCGGCGTACTCGTTGCTCATATGTTCACTGCCGGACGCGTTCTGGATGGGCTGCGGCGTGGTGTGGGCCGTGGCGCTGGTTGCGTTAAGCGTTATAGCCGTGCTTATCGGCGCAGTCTTGAAACGGTGTACTAAGGCGCAATCTGACATATAGCACAAGTTTTTTAAGAACTTATCTGTACAAAAAAATTGTAAATGTAGTTGCAATATATTCTTAAATTGACAAATAGTGTAATTTTATTTACACTATTTATATGATTAAACGCGAAAAATATCTCAAATGGTTGCGTGACTTAAAAGATGCCCATATGATAAAAGTCATTACCGGAATCAGACGCTCTGGCAAATCAACGCTTCTGGAAATGTTCAGACAGGAGCTTTTGGCGACAGGAGTTGATGAAAGTCGAACGCAAAGTTTGAACCTGGAACGCCCGGAGAATAAGGAATTCTTGGAATGGGAGAAACTTTACTACCATATAAAGGACAATTTGGTGGCCACTGGAAACAATTATATTTTCTTAGACGAGATACAGGCTGTTCCGGATTTTGAGCGTGCCATAAACGGTCTATTTGAGCTAGACGGTGTCGATTTGTATATTACAGGCTCTAACGCATATTTCCTCTCGAGCCAAATCGCGACGTTGCTGACTGGCAGATATATGCAGCTTGGGATATTGCCGTTTTCGTTTGCGGAATGCTTGCAAGTTGTTGGTACCGATGGCGATATGGCTCAAAAGCTCATGGATTATGCATCTTATGGATCGTTCCCCGAAAGCGTAATGCTTGCCAACGACGGTTTGACAGATCGCGCGCAAGAGTATATCCGTTCCATATTCGATACTGTTTTACTGAAAGATGTTGTTGCGCGAAAAGGCATAAGCGACGTTTCTACAGTTAACGCGCTGTTCGAATTCATTTCAGACAGCATAGGCTCATATGTGAGTTCCAATAAGATTGCCAACTACCTGACTTCAAAAGGTGTGAAAGTCTCAAGGCCCACTGTCGATTCGTATCTTGCGGCGTTCAGCGATGCTTTCATCACATGCCCGACACACAGGTTCGATATAAAAGGTAAGAGCATAATGGCTCGGCAGCAAAAAATCTATCTAACAGACGTAGCTATGCGCAAGGCGATAGCCGGTAGGCAGCCTGCCCCGGACTTTGGGCACGTGATAGAGAATATAGTATATCTAGAATTGCTGCGTCGCTATACCAATGTGTGGGTTGGCAAGGCGGGCGAATACGAAGTCGATTTCGTAGTACAAGACGCAAAAGGATATATAACGTACTATCAGGTTGCGCTTAGCGTTCGTGACAAACAAGTGCGCGAACGCGAGCTCAGGGCGCTTAAGGCAATACCAGATGCCAATAGGCGCTATCTTATCACACTGGATCCAGAAGAGCCCGTATATGACGGCGTGCGCCAGGTATCACTGACAAATTGGCTGATTAGCGCTTAACTTGACCACACTTTTGCTAAGCAATTTCTGTAGCGAATTCGTTTAGCCAACGTAAATGGCATGGCAACAAAGTAGCGGTACGATATACTTATATAATGCGGAAGAACGTAATAAGGCAGATGATACATACATGAGATCTTTCTTGTGGCGGCTGCAGAGCGGTATGGCTAACTTCATGCAGGGCCGTCGTGGATTCGACGGGCTGTCGCGCGCGCTGCTTGTAGTTGCCCTTGTCCTAATACTATTAGACAGTTTCATAGGCACCGGTTGGCTGTATTGGATAGGCATTGTGTTCTTCATACTGGCGGTTTTGCGCGTGTTGTCAAAGAACAATGACAGGCGTTCGCGCGAGGACGCGGCCTACCAGCACGTAATGTCCAAGCCGCGGAAATACTTCGCGCGCAGGCAGAAGATGCGTCAGAACAAGGATACCACGCTGTACTTTAAATGCAAGCAATGCGGCAAGCTGTTGTCCGTTCCGCGCGGCAAGGGCAAGCTGCGTATCACCTGTCCAAAATGCCACACCCAACGCGTAATAGATTCGAAGTAACTGGTTAGATGTTCGGATACGTTGTTGCCAACATAGGGGACTTGGACGAGCGCGAGAAGACGCGCTATACCAACGCGTACTGCGGGCTTTGCCGTGTCCTTGGTGAGCGCTGTGGTCAGCGCTGCAGGCCCATACTCGCATACGACACGACGTTTTTGGCATTGCTGTATGGTTCGCTTTATGAGCCGCGGGAGACAAGCGGCCAGGCGCGTTGCCTGTTCCACCCCGTAAAGGAACGCGGGTTCTCGTATAACAAGTATACGAACTACGCCGCGGATATAACCGTGGCGCTGGCGTATCATAAATGCCTTGACAACTGGCAAGATGACCATAGCATAGCATCACGTGGATATGCTAGCTTGTTACAGAAGCCTTACAACGCGGTTAAAGGGCGCATGCCAGATAAGTGCGCCGTCATAGAACGGCAGCTGGCCGCCATTACAGAGCTTGAGAAGTCCGGCGCTCCGGCGCCCGACGCGTTGGCCGACCGCTTTGGCATGGTGATGGGCGAGATACTAGTATGCGAGCATGATATATGGGAGGACACGCTGCGCGAGTTCGGCACGTGGCTTGGCAAGTTCATCTACCTTATGGATGCCGTTTGTGACTATGACGACGACATGAAACATGGCGATTACAACCCCCTGTGCGGTCTTGAGGCGAAGCCGGAAGACATGGAGCCAACGCTCGCGCATATGATAGGCAGCGCGGCACGCGCCTTTGAGAAACTGCCGATTGAACAAGACGTGCACCTGCTTCGCAGCGTGCTGTACTCAGGCGTATGGCAGCAGTTCAACGCGAAGTACAAAGCCGACGAGATAAAGGCCGCGAAGGGCACGGCTGGGCCGCGTGGTGCGGCTGGCGCAAACGATGCAAACGGCGGAGTCGCGGATAGCCGCGCGGCAGCTGATGCAGTTAGGGCCGCGGCATAATGAGCGCTACTATGCGAGACCCATATGACATTCTTGGCGTGAGCCACAGCGCCAGTCCAGACGAGATAAAGAAGGCCTATCGCAAGAAGGCGCGCGAGAACCACCCAGACCTTAACCCGGGCGACAAGGGCGCAGAGGCCCGCATGAACGAGATAAACCAGGCATACGACCGCATAACGAACCCTGAGAAATACGCCGCGAGTGACCGTCGCGCAAACGCGAGCGGGGCGCGTGGCGGGTATTCGTCCGGTGGCGCGGGCTACGGCGGTTCGTCTTATGGCGGAAGTCGCAGCGCCGGATACGGCGGCTACGGAAGCAGCAGCTATGGACAGGGCCAGGCCGGCGGTGACCCGTTTGGCTGGACCGGCGGTTTTGACTTCGACGACCTGTTTGGGTTCGGCGGTTTCTCGCAGGGATATGGCAAGCCGGCTCCGCCGGAGGCCGCAGCCAGCGACAGCGCGGAAGTACGTGCGTCGATATCCGCGATAAACCATGAGCGCTACCAGCAGGCGCTAGACATACTTAACGCCATAGAGAGCACCGGTCGCAACGCGCGTTGGTACTACTTAAGCGCGCTTGCGAACAACGGCGCGAAAAACGACATAATGGCGCTGGAACAGATTAGACGGGCCGTGCAAATGGAGCCCAATAACATGACGTATAAACGCGTGCAGCAACAGTTGCAGCAAACCGGCACAAGCTATCGCGAAGAGGGACAGGCGCGCGGGTTCTCCATGAGTTCCATGGGCCCGCAGATCCTGTGTTGTGGCCTGTGCGTGGCCGAACTTCTCTGCAACGCTTTTATGATGTGTCCGCGCGGATTCTTATAAGGCGTACCGTACGCGACGGCAAGCGGCAATGACGAGAAGCGTAACGAAAGCGACGAAGGAGTAAAAGTGGGAGCGACGATAGGAATAGACCTTGGTACGACGAACAGTTGCATGGCCACGGTGGAAGGCGGCCAGACGGTCATAATACCAAACGCGGAAGGCGAGCGCACGACGCATAGCGTGGTCGCGTTCTCAAAGACGGGGGAGAGGCTGGTTGGCAGCATAGCCTGCAGGCAGGCGGCCACGAACCCGGACCGCACCATCGCGTCCATAAAGCGCCACATGGGCACCGACTGGAGCGTTAGCGTAGACGGCAAGAAATATATTCCGCAGGAGATAAGCGCTATGATACTGCGCAAGCTGCGCACGGACGCAGAGTCCTACCTTGGCCAGCCGGTCACGGACGCGGTCATAACCGTTCCCGCGTACTTTAACGACGCACAGCGCCAGGCCACGAAAGACGCCGGACGCATAGCGGGCCTTAACGTGCTGCGTATAATAAACGAACCTACAAGCGCCGCGCTGGCATACGGCCTTGACAACGGGCGCGCGCAGAAGGTCCTGGTATACGACCTTGGCGGCGGCACGTTTGACGTGTCGATAATAGAGATAGGCGACAACGTCATAGAGGTCATGGCGACGTCGGGTGACAACCATCTGGGCGGCGACGACTTTGACGAACGTATAGTTAAATACCTTGTAGATAAGTTCAAAGCCGAGAACGGCGTGAACCTTCGTAAAGACCCGGCCGCCATGCAACGCGTGACAGACGCGGCCAGGACGGCGAAAGAGGAGTTGTCGAGCCTTAGCACGACGAATATAAACCTGCCGTTCATATCGCAGGGCAAAGCCGGCCCGGTTCACATGGACACCATGTTAAGCCGCGACAAGTTCAACGAGCTCACGCACGACCTTGTTGAGCGCACGAAAGAACCTGTAACGACGGCGCTGAACGACGCCGGCATAGCGGCCTCTGAGCTTGGCTGCGTGTTGCTGGTAGGTGGCTCCACACGCATACCCGCCGTGCAGGAGAAAGTGCATTCGCTTACGGGGCAGGACCCGTCCGTATCCATAAACCCAGACGAATGCGTGGCCATAGGCGCCGCCATTCAGGGCGCCACGCTTTCCGGCGGATCCACCGGGCTAGTGAAAGCCGGAAACGATATATTGTTACTTGACGTTACGCCGCTTAGTTTATCCATAGAGACCGTAGGAAACGTGGCTACTCGCTTGGTGGAACGTAACACGACGTTGCCGGTGCACTACTCGCAGGTCTTCTCTACGGCGGCGGCGTTTCAAACCAGTGTTGAGATACACGTGTTGCAAGGCGAGCGCCCCATGGCGCGCGATAACAAGACCATAGGCACGTTCCACTTAAAGGGCATAAAGCGCGCGCCGGCGGGCGTGCCGCAAATAGAGGTCACGTTCGACATAGACGCGAACGGAATATTAACCGTGTCAGCGAAGGACCTTGACACCGGCAAGCAACAGTCGATAACCATAACTGACTCAGACCGCATGTCTGACAACGAGATACAGAACGCCATACACGACGCAGAGCGATACGCGGCAGAAGACCAAACGCGACGCGACAACGTGGATCTATACGACGAGGCCAACCGTTTGTTGAACGAGGTCGCTGCCGCGCTTGGCAAGTCTGGAAAACAGCTGGACAAAGAAGAGAAGAAACAAGTCCAGGCAGACGAGAAAGCGCTTAGAAAGGCCTTGGGCGTGAAGGTCGAGGACTTGAACGACGCGCAGGCCGCGGACATACGTAGCGCGAAGGAGCAGCTGGAGACGTCCAGCGACCATCTGCGCAGTCTGGCGGCATAGATATAGACAGGTGTTAGACAGGGGTTGGTATGTCAAACGAGGCGTCAAACGATACGCAGAATGGGGCGCGCGTAGGGTTCTATCCGCTTAACCCAGAGCAAATGGGCATATATTATGCCGCGATGCAGGTGCCCGAGGAGACTTACTATAACCTGCCTTATCTTTATAAGTTCGATAAAGACGCAAACGGCGTGTGCGTTGACGCCGATAGGCTTGCGGACTCGCTTCGCACACTTATAGCGGCGCATCCATACTTAATGTGCAATTTGGTGCAAAAAGACGGGCAGATAATGGCCGTTAAAGAGGAAGGGCGCGCGCCCCAGGTGGAGCTGTTGGACGTTAGCGAGCGCGAGGCGCAGGACCTTATCGCTAATTTCGTTAAGCCGTTCAACCTGTTCAAGGCGCCTCTTTATAGGGCGCAAGTCCTGCGCACGGCAGAGCGTGTGTACCTTTTGTTTGACGTTCATCACGTGATATTCGACGGTACGAGCCTTGGCCTTTTACAGGCTGAGCTTGGGCGTATCTACGACGGCGGCCAGCCCAAGGCAGAGCGCAAAGACTCGTTTGAACATGGGCTTGAAGCACAAGGCAAGCGTGACTCGGACGCGTGGGAACAAGGGCGCGAGTATTACAAGCAGCTTCTGGGCGACGGTGAGAGCGCGACGGCTTTGCATGAAGGACGCAACGGCGACGCGCAAAACGCGCAGTTTCAAATAGAGATAGGACGCAAGAAGATATTCGCCGCCGCAGAGGCCTTGGCCGTATCGCCCGCGACGTATCTTGGCGCTATATTCGCACTGACGCTTGGCAAGTACGAACAAACGCGCGACGTGCGCATAGGCTGGGCGTATCTTGGCCGTGACACCCCGGATACGTTTGACACATACGGCATGATGGTGCGAACGCTTCCATATCGCGTGGAGCTGGACAGCGGCCAGACGGTCTCAGACTATGTGAAACATGCACAGGCCGCGTTCTATGACACTATATCAGCCAGTATATTCTCACTCGTGGACGTAAAGGAGGCGTTTGACTTCCTGCCAAGCGTCGTGTTCAATTACGTTGGAGAGATGGTTGGCACAATGGAGCTGGGAGGGCTCACTCCTGAGATCACGTCCCTTTATGACGCCAGGGAATCCATATTCCCGTTTGCCGTAACCGTATACGTTAACAACGAGCGCATAAACCTTGACTGTGCATATGACTCCGGACACATAGAGAGCGACCTTGCGGCCGCGTTCATGCAAAGCTTCGCGTACCTGGCCGAGCACCTGGCGGACGCAGACAATCTTGACGCGCGCATAGCGAACGTGTGCGTGCTGTCAGACGAACAAGCCATACAGCTTAGCAAGATAAACCACAGGTTCTATGAGGACGAGCAGATAGACATGGCCAAGACCGTACCCGCGTGTTTCGCGAACGTGGTTAAAGACCATGCGGATAAAACCGCGCTTATCTGCGAAGATGGCACTTATACATACGGTGAGCTGGACGCGGAGTCCAACAAGGTCGCGAACCGCCTTGCGGGCCTTGGCGATGGTAGACCCGGCATTGATATAGACGAACCTGCCGCTCTCATGTTGCCCCGTACGTCGCGCGTTCCCATATGCGAGATAGGCATCATGAAGGCCGGCGGGGCGTTCATTCCCATAGACCCAAGCTATCCCAAAGAGCGCGTGGAGCATATCATGAACGACTCAGGCACCAAGAGGTTGTTCGTGTGTAAGGACACCATGGAACAGGCGCGCGGCCTGAATGTCTCTAAAGACGTTGAGATTATAGACGTTGATGACGTCCTGGGCACAGGTAGCGCTGACGGCGTGCTTGGCTCGAAGGCCATGGCAAACCAGGCCGCTATGGACGGGCATAGCCTGGCATACATAATATATACGTCGGGATCTACCGGCGTGCCGAAGGGCGTGCAGCTTGAACACCACGGGCTCTTGAACTACGTGACCCCTACGCTTGCAAACAAGCAGTTTGTAGCGTACAAGGAGTCAGACATAATATACGCGTCCATATTCACGGTCGCGTTTGACGCTTCCATAAAAGAGATATACGGCATGCTGCTTAACGGCCTTACGCTGGCGCTTGCGACCTCGGAGCAATGCAGGAACCCCATAGAGTTCGCGCGCTTCGTTAAAGAGAACAAGTGCACGGCGCTTGGGGCCACGCCGTCCGTCGCGCGTTCGCTGCTTACGTCTGCAGACGTACGCGACGCGCTCTGCGATTGCGAATATATGTGGATAGGTGCCGAGAAGTTCCCGGAGCCGCTTTTTGACGCGCTTAAGAACGCGGCGCCGCATATGCAGATAATAAACTCGTATGGCCCCACGGAATGTACCATAGAAGTCAACACGAAATTCATGCACCGTGCCGACGAGTCGTCAATAGGCGCGCCCATAAACCGTTGTATAGAACAGATAATGGACCTGGACGGGAACCCGGTTCCGGTTGGGGTGTTTGGCGAGCTATACATAGGCGGTGATTGCGTTGGACGCGGATACGTAAACAGGCCTGAGCTTAACGAACAGTCATATTGCAAGATAGACGACGTGCGTTATTTCAAGAGCGGCGACATAGGGCGCATGTACGCTAACGGCGAGGTGGACGTCATAGGGCGCAACGATTCACAGGTGAAGTTCCACGGGCTTCGCATAGAACTGGGCGAGATAGAGTCTGCCTGTATGTCATACGAACCCGTTACGGCGGCGGTCGTACAGATAGCTCCAGTGTTGGGCGTAGACCAGATATGCGCGTGGTTCACCGCGACCGAGAAGGTGAACCTCATAGACCTTAAGATGCACATGGCCAAGCAGCTTACGCCGTATATGATGCCTGCCGCCTTCCTGCAACTAGACGATATGCCGCTTACGGCTAACGGCAAGCTTGACAAGCGCGCACTACCTGCCGCGATCATGTTGAAAGAGGGCGAATACGAGGCCCCAGAGGGCCAGGTTGAGTCTGACGTTTGCGACGCTTTCGCACAGACCCTGGGTGTTACGCAGGTTGGTCGCAAGGACTCGTTTTTCGCCATAGGCGGCGACTCGCTCTCTGCCACAGAAGTCCTTGTCAAACTTGACGAGAAGGGCTACAAGGTAACATACGCCGACGTGTTCTCTAACCCTACGCCCGCCGGACTGGCAGAGGTAGCGTCTAAGCGTGTGGATAAGGGCGGGAACGCTGCACCGGGCATCCCTTCTGCGAGCGTCAATGAAGCCGATACGTCTGGCGAGGCAGAAACGGCGGATGGGTCGGGCGAACCGGGCGGGTCCAGCGCGCTTAAAGGCGCTGTGGCGCCGGCCGTTGCCCGTGTGGCAGAACCCAAGGACGCTGAGGTAGAAGCATATGACTACAGCGTGATAAACGAACTGCTCGCGCTTAACACTTCGGACAAACTGGTGCATGAGACGCGCAGGCCGCTTGGCAATATATGCCTTACGGGTTCGACCGGATATCTGGGCGCGCATCTTCTACATGAGTTCTTACAAGACTACACCGGTGTGGCATACCTGCCAATTCGCGCAGACGACGACGCTGCGGCGACAGAACGGGTCAACGCCATGTTGGAATTCTATTTCGCTGGCGAGCACAAGGACCTTATAGGCTCACGTATAATACCCATCGCGGGATCCATAACGTCAGACGCTTTATATAAGCACCTGCGTAAATTCCCAATAGACACATATATAAACTCCGCCGCGCTGGTGAAGCACTTCTCGGCGTCTAAAGATATAGAAGAAGTCAACGTTAACGGAACCAAAGCCGGGTTGGAATTCGCGAAGAACAACGGTTGCGCGTTCATACAGGTGTCCACTATGTCTGTGGCGGGCGTTAGCATAAACGGTACGCCCGACCCTAACACACAGTTTAGTGAACAGATGCTTTACTTTGGACAAGACCTAAGCAATCAATACGCGCGTTCCAAGTTCCTGGCAGAAAGGGCCGTTTTGGAGGCCGCTGCCCAGGGCGTTAGCGCGAAGGTGCTACGCGTGAACAACCTCATGCCGCGCATGTCAGATGGTAAGTTCCAAAAGAACTATGACACGAA
>JAISJA010000026.1 GCA_031261765.1 Coriobacteriales bacterium
CGTGTGGCCCGTTGGGAGAAAGCGGCCGGCGCCTATTACAAGTCAACCCCAGAGCAACTTAAGGCGGCTTCTGACCACCTTAGTTACACGACCGACATAAAAGAGGCGCTGTCAGGCGCTGACCTGGTCATTGAGGCCCTTACCGAGGACCCGGCTCAAAAAGAGGCGTTTTATAAGGAGAAGTTCGCGCCGAATGCCGATGCGGATACCATCTTGGTAACCAACACGTCTACCTTGTTGCCATCACAGCTGGCCGACGCGACCGGCAGGCCCGATAAGTTCCTGGCGTATCATTTCGCAACCGAGATCTGGCAGAATAACACTGCCGAGATAATGCCACAGCCTAAGACCGACCCCAATCTGCCGGCAACGCTGGAGCAATATTCCCGCGAGATAGGCGCCATTCCCATCATGGTTAAGAAAGAACAGCCGGGATATGTGCTTAACTCGCTGCTGGTGCCGCTTCTTGACGCCGCCGCTTACCTTTGGGTAAACGACATAGCAGACGTAAAGACCGTCGATAAGACCTGGATGATAGCGACCGGCGCCCCGGTAGGACCGTTCGCCATAATGGACACGGTTGGCCTGAAGACGGTTTATGCCATAGACTCTATGTATCCAGACGATGAGCACCAGAAAGCCGCCAAGAAGGTCAAAGAGATGATAGACGCAGGCCACTTTGGCGCTGAAGCGGGCGAGGGCTTCTATAAGTATCCCAATCCCGCCTACCTTGAGCCGGATTTCACGAAATAAACGTCTTTCTCACAGAACCAAGGCGCAATTAAGAATAACCCGTCGGCCGCATGTACGGACGGCGGGTTTTCCATCTGCCGATAAATATGGGCAAAGCGTGTGTTTTCGTTTCACGCGTCTGCTCACATGCTATTATCTTCTCACCATGAAAGCCAAGGAACGTTGAAGATAAGGCAAGGTGTACCTGCATATGATGAAGCTGAATATGCCGAACCCGGACGACGTCGCGACCGCCGACCGTCTGGCGTCGCATGGTTTTGGGGTAGCGTTCTTAAAGCGCGACCATAACCACAACCCTAACACCACGCGCGTGTTGTTTACCGTTGAGGACAAAGAATGGGATATAATCCAGTTGAAAGAGACCGGGCCGCAGTGCGTATGTGACGTCTTTAACGCGGCTAGAGGCGACGGAACGTCGCAGGGCATCTTCAACGATAGCAAGCTCGTGATAGACATATCGTGGCACCAGCATAGCCCGAGCGGCTGGGACGTAGCGGCTATAGAGCAAGAGGCACAGACGGTGCTAAACCAAGTGCGATGCTTCTCGCGCGTCATTCTGATAGGGGACGACGGCTACTCCCGCAGGCTCGTTCCGCAGCTGAGCTTCACGGACTTCTATTGTATGTGCAAAGACCACCTAACGGACTGCCACGTTTTCGATAACGGCTTCGAGAGCGACTACGCTTACGAGACATTCTACGCGCTACGGGACGTCTATGAGCAATACGTTGGCGACACAGACGGCCGCCTGGAATACATAAGCGGGTCTGTCGTATACGACCGGTTGAGCGGCGAGGTCACAGGTTATAGCAGCGCGCCTGACTTCAACTTATTGGAGAAGGGCAAACCCGTTAAAGCGACTGCTTAACCGCGTTGCAAACCCGGCGCGCGCTACCCGGCCGTGCCGTAGATCTTGTTGTGATAATGCTAGCCGGCTATTGGCTTATCCACGAACCTCATGTACGATATGTTAGAATATAACGTAATGTTGAACGTTGAAGAGAGATGTGAGGAGATATGGATAAGAAAGAACTTCCAGGTGTAGTACTAGGTTGTCAGATCGGCTCCATCATCATAGCGGCCATAGTCTTCATGATCACGATTACGGTAGAGATCGTGAATCTTGGGCAAATCGCGTTTTCCATGCTTCCGTCCAGCGGCCTTACGAAGTTCACGTTCGTTTGCTTCCCGCTGCTGGTGTTCAGCGTGTTCGCCATCTTAAGTGCGATGTTCGCGTTCATGCACAAGATAAAGGCTTCATATTACATGAACATATTGGCGATTATCTTCATAATCGTGTTCCTTGCGGTGTCGCCCATAGTGTATTTCTCTGATATAGCGAACGTCGTAGCGTATATCCTGTTTGAGATCCTGTTTTGCGCGTTGGAGATCGTGCTATGCGTTTTAGCCTTAGTATATACGCTTAAAGTCGTGAACGGTACGTATGTGGCTAAATCGCAGCAGACGGAATACGTGCATCCCACGCAACCGTCACCGGTATACGACCAGTCCCAATGGCAATATGCCACACAGCCACAGGCCGGTTATGCGTATCAGCAAGGACAGCCTGTCGCACAACCGCAGCAGGTCGCGGCCGCGTGGCAGGGCACTGCGTCCACCCAAGCGCAACCCGCGCCACAGCAGCAATGGGCACAACAGCAGCAGACGGCACAGCCGCCCGCGCAAGCGGCGCAGCCGGCGCAGCAGCCCGCGCAAGCGGCACAGCCGCAGCAGCAGCAGCAAGCCGCGCGTCCGGCGGTACAAGCGCAGCAGCCCGCGCAAGCGGCGCAGACGGCACGGCCTGCCCAGGCGCAAGCGGCACAGCAACCGAAGGCCCAGGCTCAGCCGCAGACCGCGCAGCAAAAGCCGGCTGGGCAACAAACACGTCCGGCCCCGGCGCAACCCGCTGGTCAGCCGCAGAACCCCGCTGCTTAAACCTTCCATCCAACCAAAAGCGTGTTCGCGCAGGAATGGCGCGCATGTGTCTTTGGGTCCTGGGGTGAAAGCGCAGGCTCGAGCGCCCTCTTAAACCTTTCCTCCCAACCAAAAACTTGCATGGCCATGAACGGAGAATATGCTGTTACAGGTTCTGGGGTGCGAGCGCGTATGCTCGGGCGCTCTTTGCCCAGCAGGAGCGCGAGCCGGGGCCCCAGGTCCTGAAACAGCATATTCTCCATTCACAATCTCTTATGCAAGCTTTTGGTACACTATATCTATGACCCCAAGGAGAATCCATTTCATAGGTATAGGCGGTTCCGGCATGAGCGGAATCGCGCTTACCGCGCATAAACGCGGTATGAAAGTCAGTGGCTCTGACCTTAAAGTAAGCAATTATATGCAGGCGCTTCTACGCGCCGGCATAGACGTGCGCATAGGACATGACGCCGCTAACGTGTCAGATCCCAGCATAGACGTAGTGGTCGTCTCAACGGCTATACCACGTTCTAACCCCGAATACGCCTACGCGCTTGAGCATGGCCTGACAATATGGCCACGTGCTCGCATGCTAGCATATCTTGGCGACGGTTCCGACGTACTGGCCGTGTCGGGCACGCATGGTAAGACCACGACGTCTTCCATGCTCGCAACGGCCTTAATGAAGCTTGGCAGCGACCCCACGTTCCTTATAGGCGGTGTAGTGGACGCCGTCAACTCAACCTCGCATGCCGGAGACGGAAAGTATTTCGTGGTTGAGGCAGACGAGTCAGACGGCTCGTTCGTTTGGCTTGCGCCCAAGCTATCCATCGTCACGAACATAGAGGCCGACCATCTTGACCATTATGAGAACCTGGAAGAGATAAAGTTCGCGTTCAGGGCGTTTTTGGATAAGCTCGCGTTGGATGGCGCGGCTATAGTGTGTGCGGAAAGCCCCGGCCTGCCTGAACTTGCCCGCTCATCGGGCAAGCGCGTCATAACCTACGGGCTGGCGAAGGCTAGCGGTGCGGTAGTAGAGAGCGACCTTGTGAAATCCGGTATATCTGACGAGACATACGCAGACATGCTGGAAAACGACGCCATCGCAGACGTAGCGCCAGACGTCCAATGCGTGGTTAAGGGACAGCGCGATTTCTCCGTTTGCTTCTCTGACGGGGAATCGGTTGATATAACGCTTGACGTCTCGCCTGGCGTGCATAACATGTTAAACGCCACGGCCGTCATGGCAACGCTTGACTACCTTGGTTTCAACCGAAAGGACGCCGCGCGCGCGATAAGCGGCTTTACCGGCGTACGCAGGAGGTTCGACCATGTGGGAGAGGCAGGCGGCATACAGGTCGTGGACGACTATGGCCACCATCCCACTGAGATAGCGGCTACTATAAAGGCAGCGCGAAGGCTTGGATACGAGCACATACACGTGCTGTTCCAACCGCATCGTTATACGCGTACCCAGGCGTTTTTGGGACAGTTCGCCTCGGCTTTCGATGGAGCGGACAGCCTTACGCTAATGGACATATATTCCGCCGGAGAGAAACCGCTTGAAGGGGTTACCAGCGCCGCGCTCCTAGACCGTATACAGTCCCACGTTGGCTCGCCGGTATCAAAGATTACAAGCTGCCGAGAAGACATCCCGCAGGCCATGGCGGACATCGCGCGTCCGGGCGACATAATATTAACCATGGGCGCCGGCGACGTGACTGAAATGGGCCCGCTTATAGTGGCCGAGCTTGAAAGAACGTTCAAGGCGACTCAGAAGTGAGCAGGTCCTTTGACGCTTACAGGGAACTGAGCGGTCTTATCGACGGTTCCGTATATTGTGACGAGCTAATGGCCCGCCATACCTCGTACCATATAGGAGGGCCGGCGGACCTGTTCGTAGAATGTGCCACGCTGCATGACATAACACAGACGTTCAAACTGCTTGCGTCATACGGTATGCCCTGGGCCATAGTGGGCAAGGGCTCTAACCTGCTTGTTTCAGACGACGGGTTCCGCGGCGCGGTCATAACGCTTGGATCGCAGTTCAAAGGCTATATCATGCCAGACGTCGAGCAAGACGAGCATATATTGGTCGCCGGTGGCGGCGTGCTCTTATCCAACCTGGTGCAGAACGCGTTTAAGAACGGCATGACCGGGCTTGAGTTCGCCGTTGGCGTTCCGGGTACGTTGGGCGGCGCCACTTTCATGAACGCGGGCACCAAAGACGCGTGCATAGGCGACGTAATAAGCCATCTGACCGTCATACGCCCCGAAGCGGGCCTTATACGCTATGATGCTAGCGAGCTACCATGGCAATACCGTTCGTCAGGATTGCCGATAGGCGACATAGTGCTTGAGGTCGCCATAAAGATAGAGCAGGGGAACATAGCCTCGATACGGGCGAAGATGGAGGCCGCGCTGAACCGTCGTAAGGCCAGCCAGCCACTTACGCAACCAAGCGCAGGCAGCGTATTCAAGAACCCCGGCGGCGGCCTTTCCGCCGCTAACATGATAGATTCGCTTGGCCTTAAAGGGTTCAGCCGTGGCAACGCGGAAGTCTCGACCAAGCACGCGAACTTCATAGTGAACACGGGAGACGCGACAGCGGCAGATGTGCTTGATATAATTATAGAAGTACAAAGACGCGTGGAAGAAGAGTATGGCACAGAACTCACGCCGGAGATCCGTTTCCTCGGGTTCCAGGCCCAAGATACAAACGCCCAGCCAAGCGGTGAGGGCGGCAAATAGCAAGTCGGACGCGACCGGTAAGCATCCGGGCGCAAAACGGACCGGTACGGCCGCTTCTAAGCGCCCCTACAGACCGGCCAACAAGCAGCCTAAACGAGTCGACACGAAGTCTGCCCGCGTGCTGTCGTCGCGCGAGGTCAGGCCCTCGCGCACTACGTCTTCGCGCACGGGCTCCGTGCGTACGACGCCTTCACGTACGGCGTCT
>JAISJA010000039.1 GCA_031261765.1 Coriobacteriales bacterium
TCCATAAACAAAGGGCAATTCGAGGCGTCGTCTTCATTGGGCATGAACCGCAGGCAGACTATGATATACGTCATAATCCCCCAGACCATACGCCGTGTCATTCCCACGGCTACGTCAGAGTTCATCTTGCTGTACAAAGACACGTCGCTTTTGGCCGCCGTTGGCGTAATGGAACAGATGATGTTCGCGAAGAATATCGTGGCGTCGTCCGGGAATATGACACCGTATATAGTCGCGGCGCTATATTACCTGTTGGTCACTTTGCCACTAACGCGTTTCAGCCGTAATTTCGAGAAGAAACTGGCTAAATCGGAGAGCGGCAATGACTAAAGACGTCAACGTGCGAACAGACGAAACGAAAACCGCTGTCAAAACCACAGTGCCCACAATGCCTACGGCGCCTAGCAAGCCGGTGAAAAAAGACGGCAAGGCGATAGTACGAATAGTAGACCTGCACAAGTCTTTCGGTACGCTGGATGTCTTGAAAGGCGTTGACATAGAGGTAGATCGCGGCGAAGTCGTCGTGATACTTGGCCCCTCGGGATCGGGCAAGTCCACTATGCTGCGCTGCATAAACCTGCTGGAGAAGCCAACCTCGGGCAGCATATGGTTCGAGGACACGTGTATCACCGAACCGGGCGTTGACGTCAACAAGATACGCGAACACATAGGCATGGTGTTCCAGCAGTTCAACCTGTTCCCGCACTTATCGGCAAAGAAAAACGTAATGCTGGCACAGACACACGTGCTTAAGCGTTCAAAAGAAGAGGCCGAGAAGATAGCCATCGAACAGCTGGAGAAAGTAGGACTTGGGGAACGTATAGACTATATGCCGTCCCAACTTTCCGGCGGACAGCAACAGCGCGTTGCCATAGCGCGTGCGTTGGCAATGTCACCGCACGTCATGTTGTTTGACGAGGCGACGAGCGCGCTTGACCCAGAGCTCGTGCGCGGCGTGCTTGACGTCATGCGCGATTTGGCGAAACAGGGCACGACCATGATAGTCGTGACGCACGAGATGGGCTTTGCCCGCGACGTCGCGGACCGCGTGATATTCATGGACGGCGGCGTAATAGTGGAGCAGGGCACGCCGGAAGACGTGTTCGACCACCCAAAGCACAACCGCACTAAGGACTTCTTAGGGCATATAAGTTGACGTATCCGCATCGCCTGCGCGGCAACATAGCGCTTTTGTCCTGCGCTTTTTTATGGGGCATGGCGTTCACGGCCCAACGTTCAGGCATGCAATATATGGGCCCTTTTCTGTTCAATGGGCTTCGCGAATTCCTTGGCGTAATCACCCTGATAGTAGTCGTAGGCGTCATATTGGGCGCTAACCGTATACGAGGCGGCGCGAACGTCGCGACTTTGCTGTTAGACGACGAGCATTTACAAAGGGCCGCCATGGCGGAACGTGGCCTATACACAACGGCTATACCTAAAACCGCGCAGTTTAAACATACCGTTAACGCACTGCTTAGGAAGCACCTTCTACTTGGAGGCGTAGCCGCCGGGATAGTGTTGTTCGCCGCAAGCAACCTTCAACAAGTAGGGCTTGTATATACTCCGGCGGGTAAATGCGCGTTCATCACCGCCATGTACATAGTGTTGGTGCCTATAGCCGGCATATTCTTGCACAGGAAGACCCACTGGAACACGTGGACGGCAGTCGTCATAGCCGCAGTAGGTCTTTACCTGCTTTGCGTCACGTCGGGCTTTGGCATATCAGCGGGAGACGTGCTGATAATAGCGTGCGCCATAGGATGGACCATGCACATATTGGTGGTAGACCATTACGTGCAGGGGCTTAGCTGGCAAGGCACTTTGGTGTTCTCTGCTATCTCGTTTTTCGTATGCGGCCTGCTTAGCTTCGCCTGCGTCCCTATTGACGGTCTGGTCTCAGACGCCGCGCCTTCTTTTGACGCTTTGCTACAGGTGGCGCCGGAGCTGCTATACGCCGGCGTCATATCAAGCGGCGCGGCGTTCACGTTGCAGGCCGTCGGCCAGAAATACGCGCCGCCCGCGACGGCCGCCATACTCATGAGCTTAGAGTCGGCGTTTGGGCTATTAGGCGGCGTGGTCATATTGCAAGAACAGCTATCGCCCGCGCAATGGGTCGGCTGCGCGCTCATGTTATGCGCGGTCATACTCGCGCAGGTGAAGTTCAGACGCGTAGCCACGTAGCACGACGACGGTCGCGGCGACGCCTGGATACGATGACGCACACGGTCGCTATTAACGCGCTGGTTATCACTGCGCTTATCGCGCCGGTAGCGGTAAGCACGCCTGGGTCTAAATAAGGCAACGGCGAGGCGCTTGTCTCGGCAAGCGGAACCGGCTCGGATTCGAACGAGACCGGAGCATACGTCGCGTTCAGCGAATAGCGGTCCCGGTTTGACGTCAGCACGCCCTTATAGTTAGCGGTCACGCTATAGCTCGTGGGCACAAGGTAGCTCTCCTGTCCCCTATACGTAGCCTCGCATACCCATGTTAACGGCCGCCCGGCGTCGCCTGTCGTCTCAGGATAAAACCACGTGCGGGCAAGCGCGAAATCGCTTTCGCGTGTCGCGCCCAAAGCGGCGTCGCTGCGAACGGTATACGTTTTTGACGGCGCTATCTGCGATACCTCGTTTGTAGGAAGCCCGTGCAGCGATACAGCGCGGTCTATGGCGTCTGTCTGCGTGCCATAGTTAGTAACGAACGTAAACGGGTTTTCGCCATCCAGCGCTATATCGCCTATGAATTCGCCATCGTCTATGTTCTGCGTCGCCGGGAACATAGAGGCCACCTTGCCTTTGTCAGGTATCGCTATGGTATGCGTTATGACTTTTACCTCGGTTTTCACCGGCTTTACATACGTGGCGTCAAGCGCCGGGGACGTAGTGTCTATAAGCTCGTATGCTGCCGCAAAATCCCCATAGGTTATGTTTTCAGGCACGACCGGTGCGTCCTCACCCTCAAGATAAGCGTACGTGGCATATAGTTTTCCGCCTTCATGCTCGTCTAGCATATATGACGCCTGGGGCGTTGCAGACGGTGCCTGTATGTCTTGCGCATAGGCGTCTGAAACCGTGTCTGCGCAACCTGGTGCCACGACACACGACACGAACGTCACGCACAACGCCGCGCGCAACACGCGCATAACGATCCCACGCGATTTTGCCCCACGTTGAAAGCCGCCTTGCTCCCCCACGTTCGGTACTACGCTATACATTGTTCCACCTTTCCAATATTTTTCGATGTTTGCGTAAACGCCTGTATGTTTTGCGCTTGCTGCCTGCCTGCGATGGTATCGACTGACCATGTTCGTCCATTAACCTGATAACGCGAAGGGATACCCGCGCGCGTCTGCGCTTGCATATGATAAGAACTACGATGCCGATAGCCAGCAACGCGAGAAAGGCTATGTACAAACAAAGGCTTATCGAATCGGACGTCTTCGGCAGGCCCAAAGCTTCTTCCAGGTACGTAAACGGTGCAAATGAATTAGAAGGTGGTACGAAAGACGACACGAACGCCGTCTGTACGGAAGCCGTATCGTCATCTTGCAGTACTCCAGCGTTGGTGGCTATATGCGATTGAGCGGTGTTCCACATGACGTTCTCGTTACCGTCTACGTCATGCGCCATTATGGGAACGGTGCTCTTCGTCGCGAAAGCCCAATCCACGGCAGGAAACGCCTTGTCCCACGTAACCGGATGCTCGTATGCGGGATCGGCAGCGTTCGTGAACCTGTTGTTAGCCATGGCGTCCGCGTAGTTCTCATATCCCGGATTTCCCGAGTCCGCGAAATACGCACCCGTAAAGAACCCTGGTTTGACTCCGCCATAGACTATACGTATGGCATATATGTACTCGTCGTCGGCGAGGTTCAAACCAGCCGTTGGCAGGCAAGTCTCTTGCGTGACGTCTATGCTATCTTGCCAAAGCCTCCATCCGGGCTCATGTGTCCACACAGATGTATCTTGCAGGTTGTTAGGGTTATCATATGCGTCTGCAAGAGGGTTCGTAGCGTAATTTGGCGGCTCGGTTTTATCGGCAAGGTTCGTTTTATACAACAGCGCGCACCGGCCGTCATAGTCCAACCCCACTGGCGTGGTACCGGTCCATATATCCGTCAGGCGGTACCCACGGGACACGATGTCGGATAGGTCATTTGTTATAGCGAACTCGTCGACCGATACGTTGGACGTACTGCGAGCGGCGAAACTGTATATGTGCTGTTCCGCGCCGGTATTGTCGCTGAAGCCGTATCCCGTGCCGTCAAAGGCCGTGTCCGTAACGCGTATGGTTTGGTCGTATACCTCGCATGACACGTACGCCAGGTTGTTCTCGAATACCTGTACCTCACTTGACGTAGCGTCCGTTATCCTGAAGTAATGAGGGCCGTCGCCGCTTTCATATGACGCGGCGTGTGTGGCGGCGCTGCGCGTCTCGGCCAATTTGTATGAACCTACCGCAACCGGCGAGAATAAGCATTTACCGCTACCGGCTAAGGCGCCTTCCCCGGTCTTATGCACCGCAACCGGCTGCCAGTCCGCGTCCGGCGCCTTTGGCAGTTCCGCGACGCTTGGCGCGCCTGCGCCTATGTACTTGTACAGCGTGAACTCCGTATCGTCAACGGCGCCTCCGGTGGTCTCGTCCAGCTTTTCCACCTCTACTTCGTGCGGCTGTTCCATGACTTCTATGGGGCCCTTACGCTCCACTTTGTTCACGTTTTGCGTCGTGGCGTCTACGGTTACGACCAGCTCACGTACACCGGTAGGCGAACCGACGTCCGCGACCACCTGAATGACTGCCGTTTCGTTAGGAACGGGTAGCATATACCCAGCCGGCGGAGCCGTCTCTTGCACCGTTATCGTTCCAAGCGGCAATACGACGTCTCCGGCGCCGTTCATATATAGCGCGTCTGAGCCCGGCTTAACGCGTGCGTTGCGGAAGTCTATCACTCCATGTTCTTCCGTCTTCAGCACCCACGTACGCGCGGACGGCCCAGACGCATATGCCGCGTTTGCCGTATCATGATACGCGCTCCAATACTTAACCGTGAACTCCCCCGCGGCAAGAAAAAGGCCACCTGGATCGTCGCGACCATGGTCATTGCCGGTCTGCGCGTCGAGTTTCTGTACAAGCGTGCCAGAATCACTGTATAGCGGAGGGTCTTTAGCGTATACGTATCCAACGCCGCCGTCGATGTCAGGCAGCACTGCCGTATATACGGTAGGGTCAAGCGCATAGCCTATGGGAGCTACTAACTCACGAACCCAA
>JAISJA010000057.1 GCA_031261765.1 Coriobacteriales bacterium
AACAAAAGAGCTGGATTGCGTCATTCCCGCGTAGGCGGGAATCTCCCACAATGGGTATACCGCTTGGGAGAAATCCCCGGGTCAAGCCCGAGGATGACGACATGCGTCAAACCCGGGGATAACGTTACGCGCCTACGAGCGTCATTAAGAACGGATGCAGGAAGCCGCCGCCAAGTGTCGCGAACAATGGCACGAACACCAAAGACACGACAGTAACGACCTTTATAAGTATGTTGATGGACGGGCCTGACGTATCCTTGAACGGGTCGCCGATGGTATCGCCAACGACGGCTGCCTTGTGGGCCTCTGAACCCTTGCCGCCGTGCGCGCCCGTCTCTATGAACTTCTTCGCGTTGTCCCACGCGCCACCGGCGTTAGCCATGTAGACGCTCATTAAGAACCCTGCCGCCAACACGCCTATAAGGAAACCGGAAAGTATGTTAACGTCCAGTATTCCCAGAACAGGCGGGATAACGACTGCCAATATACCGGGCAGCATCATCTCTTTAAGTGCCGCCTGCGTGGATATAGACACGCATTTCTCAGTGTCTGGTTCCACGCCTTCCTTGCCTTCCAGCAGGCCCTTTATCTCGCGGAACTGACGGCGTATCTCCAGCACCATCTTGTTAGCCGCGCGGCTTACCGCGCCCATTGTCATAGCGCCAAAGAAGAACGGCATCATCGCGCCTATTATTATGCCGATGATAACGAACGGGTTGTCAAGCGATATGTTAAGCGCGCTCTCGCCCAGCTTCGCGGTTATGTTCGTCTTGAACGCCACGAACAGCGCAAGGGCCGTCAATGCGGCTGACGCCACGGCAAAGCCCTTCGCCACGGCTGCGGTCGTATTGCCCACGCTATCCAGTTTGTCAGTGCGCTCGCGTACTTCCTCGGGAAGTCCGGCCATCTCGGCCACGCCACCGGCGTTATCGGCCACGGGACCATATGCGTCTACACCTACCGTGGTAGCGGTCGTGGACAGCATGCCAAGCGCCGCAAGGCCTATGCCGTAAACGCCGAACTGCGCTGCGTTCGCAGGGTTAACCTGCGAGCCCGCCAGAAACGCGATGACGACGGCGACGACCAGCACCAGCGCGGGGATAACCGTTGACAACATGCCCGTGCCAAGTCCCTCTATGATGTTAGTGGCCGCGCCGGTCTCAGACGCGTCAGCTATCTTCTTGACCGGTTTATACGAATACGACGTGTAATACTCAGTAAGCTTGCCAATGGTCAAGCCGGCAGCCAGGCCCGCGGCGGCCGAAAGGAACAGCCAGACCGTTGGGAGGTCTTTATTGGAGTTCAGCTGCCACACCAAAACGACGATGAAGATTATGACGAACACGATGCCGCTGGTGAGGTTCGTACCGCGGTTAAGCGCTTTGTGCACCTTGCTGTCGTCTTGCGTGCTGACGGCGAACGATCCTATGATAGACGACAGGATTCCACCGGCCGCGAGCACCAACGGCATGACCAACGCGATTATAGCGTCTACACCGGTAATGATACCTGAGGTCATCATAGCGGTGGCAAGCACCATTGGGGCCAACACGGCACCGGCGTATGACTCGTAAAGGTCAGCGCCCATACCGGCTACGTCGCCCACGTTGTCGCCCACGTTGTCAGCTATGACGCCGGGGTTGCGTGGGTCGTCTTCCGGGATGCCGGCCTCTACCTTGCCAACAAGGTCGCTTCCCACGTCTGCGGCCTTCGTGTAAATGCCGCCGCCGACACGGGCGAACAGCGCTATGGAAGACGCGCCCATAACGAAACCGTCTACGATCTCCGGCTCGGGCGTCTTTTGGAAGATGATGAAGAAGATAGCCCAAAGGGAAAGTCCCATAAGGCCAAGCGAGGCGACTACAAGGCCCATCGTAAGGCCTGAGCGGTACGCGATCTTAAGCGCCTTCGCAATGCCTGTCTGCGCGGCATGCGTGGTGCGCGCGTTCGCACGTGTCGCGACGTACATGCCAATATAGCCCGCGACGACGGAAAGAGCACCACCGGTAATGAACGCGAGGGCCGTAAGCCAGCTTATCGCGAATCCCAATATAATCGCAACGATTATAACGAATATTATGAGGTTGCGGTATTCTGCGAACAGGAACGCTGTCGCACCTTTCTGGATAAGACCGGAAATGTGCTTCATCTTGTCGTTGCCCGCGTCCTGTTTAAGCACCCAACGTGCCAGATAGAATGCGAACAACAAGCCGATTACAGCACATATAGGTGCTGCCAATGCTAGGTACTGCGGCATGTGTTTCTTCCTCCTCCTTTTGTTGGAAAAACAATTAAAGCTTTTGATAAAAGAATGCGCCCGCTAAGAAGCACTGATGACTTATCGAACGCAACCCTTATATGATAGCGCATTTCGCCCATTCGCATGTACTGAAAAAGGCCGCTTCGGGCAAGCGGCCTCTCCTTTTAAAATAAGCGAGCATAAAATTGCTGCGGGGTTTGTGAGCAGATACGCGAAAATCGATGAGCGAAAGCGAGGACTGTCCGAGCGCCAAAGGCGCGAGTTCCGCAGCTGCTCATCGATTTTCGCGGATTGGGTGCGAACACACACCCTGTAACGATTAATCTGCGGGCGACAAAAAAAGCAAAGATTTGGATGGATAAGCCGCGATTGTTCGACCGAAGTTGGCTTGTCGCCAATGAGGGCGAAGAATCGCAGCTTAGGCGCCAAATATTTGCTTTTTTAGTACATGCCGCCGCCACCGCCACCAGCAAGCGCGGCGTTAAGCGCAGCGGGGTCAATGCCCTCTTGCGGCACGTCGCTTACCGTGGCCTCTGTTATGAGTATCATGTTCGTTACGCTCGCGGCGTTCTGGAGCGCGGTGCGCGTTACCTTCACGGGGTCAAGCACGCCGTCCTTTATGAGGTCGCCGTATTTGCCAGTGGCAGAGTTTAGGCCCTGTCCCTTGGGAAGGCCCTTGACCTTATCCACGACTACTGAGCCTTCAAAGCCGGAGTTCTGCGCTATTACCTTAAGCGGCTCTATAAGTGCCTTGCGCACTATGTTTATGCCCACGAGCTCGTCGGCGTCTTTCGTCTCTAACTTGTCAAGCGACGGAAGCGCGTCCACGTACGCGACGCCACCGCCGGCGACGATGCCTTCCTCAACGGCCGCGCGCACTGCCTGCAGCGCGTCGTCTATACGGCTCTTGCGCTCTTTAAGCTCGGTCTCTGTAGCGGCGCCAACCTTTATGACGGCAACTCCGCCTGCGAGTTTTGCAAGGCGCTCCTGCAGCTTGTCCTTGTCGAAGTCGCTGTCAGTTACCTGTATCTCAGCGCGGATCTGCGACACGCGGTCCTTTATGTCCTGCTTCTTGCCGGCGCCGTCCACTATGGTCGTGTTGTCCTTATCGACGGTAACGCTCTTGGCGGTACCGCACAGGTCAAGCGTCGCGTCTTCCAGCTTCATGCCAAGGTCCTCTGTAATGACCGTGCCGCCGGTAAGTATAGCGATGTCTTCGAGCATACGCTTGCGGCGGTCGCCAAAGCCGGGGGCCTTTACGGCTACGCAGTTAAGCGTGCCACGCAGGCGGTTCAACAGCACCGTTGCCAGCGCCTCGCCCTCGAAGTCCTCGCATATTATAAGCACGCCCTTGCCGGACTGTGTAGCACCCTCAAGTATGGGCAGGATGTCCTTTACCGTAGAGATCTTCTTATCGGTGATAAGGATGTACGGATTGTCAAGCTTGGCTTCCATCTTCTGCTGGTCGGTGGCCATGTACGGTGAGATATAGCCCTTGTCGAACTGCATGCCCTCGACGGCGTCTATCTCTATACCAAACGTGTTGCCGTCCTCAACGGTTATGACACCGTCTTTGCCTACGATCTCCATGGCCTCGG
>JAISJA010000075.1 GCA_031261765.1 Coriobacteriales bacterium
GCACGCACCGGTTGACCCTGCCGAGAAGAACGCGTCTGCCTCGCCGCTTTTAACCAGCTTGCAACCCACCACAATGGATGAGTCCTTCTTAGCCTTTACCGCGTTAGCGGGGTGCTCCCCCATGTCTATGAACTGTGTGGTTGGATGCGCAGTAACGCTTCCCTTGCGAATGGCGTCGCACTGGCTTGCGCATGGCGATATGACGTCTTCGGGACCGGTTAGGATGATGGATATATCATCGTTGGAGGCGACTACCTCTTTCACGCCATCCAGAACAACGCTGGGGGCGTCATCGCCACCCAGCGCGTCAACTACAACCTTTATGTTATCTTGGCTTTGCTGCGCCAAAACAAGTTCTCGCTTAAAAGCTACTTGAAAATCGTAAGACTATTTATTCGAATGCATAGGACACGATAGACTGACCGCAGTTGCCTCTGCGCAATAAGGTCAGGATATCGTGGTCTAGGCGTCGAATAGATAGTTTTTACTCTACAACCAAGATCTCTTTGCCATTATACGTGCCACAATTTGGGCACACATAATGCGGCAACTTGGCTGCGCCACATTGCGGGCATATTGAGCGTGCGGCTACAGGCGCTTTGTCATTCGCGCTGCGACGGTTGTGCGTACGGATGCGCCCGGTTTTCCTTTTAGGTACTGCCATTAAATTATTCCTTTCAGTTGGCTTTGCCGTCATTCCCGCGCAAGCGGGAATCTAGCCAGAAACCACGCAAAATTGCGGTAATTTACACAGCCTTTAAGTTTACCACATTATGCGCGCGGGTGTTCATGCACGTGAACGCTCAGACATCCGGGCGCGTTCAGGCGCATTCGTGCACACTCGGGCTCAGGCGCGCGGATGCGCTTGCCTGTGTTCCTCTTTAAGGTGCGTCACCGACAGGTGCGTGTATATCTGCGTGGTAGACAGGTTAGAATGCCCCAGCAGCTCCTGCACGCTGCGCAGATCGGCGCCGCCCTCTAGCATGTCGGTCGCGAACGTATGGCGCATGGCGTGTGGGGACAGGCTCGCGTCCGCGCCAGACTTACGCACCATACGTTTGAACGCCGCGCGCATGCTGTCCGCGCTCATTGGCTTTCCACGATTCGACAAGAACAGCATGTCATTTGCGTTGGCGGCGGAGCCATGTGTGTCATCACCTGTATGGGCGACCGGGTTCGCGCTTGGCGCGTTGGCGGCGGTACCTGCGCCCACCGCGTTGGCGGTGGAGCCATGTGTGCCTGTAGCGGCGCGCGCGACCAGCATCGGACGCGCGTCACGCAGATATGCGCGCAGGGCCTGTAGCGCTATATCGTAAATGGGCACTATCCGCTCTTTGCTGCCCTTGCCAAAAAGCTTCACCTGCCCTTGCGCGAAGTCCACGTCGCCTATGTGCAACCCGGCCGCCTCAGATATCCTGGCGCCGCTTGCATACAGAAACTCGATAAGCGCGTGGTCGCGGACCTCCAGCGGATCTGCCGGCCGGTCCTTATCCAAAAGGTTTTCTAAGTCCTCGCGACTTGCGACGTGTGGCAAGCTGCGCGGTATCTTAGGACCGCTTATAACGCTGGTGGGGTCGTTTTCCATGTGTCCGGTTTCCACCAGCCATTCGCAAAAGGACTTTATCGCCGATAAATGTCTGTTCACCGTCGAGCGGGCCTTGTGCTGCCTGTCCATGTTGGCAAGGTAGCGACGTAATATCTTATGGTCAAGCGATTGTATTGTTATACTATTATCGCTTAGCCACTCGCCGAACTCGCGCAGGTCGCACTCGTATGCCCTTTGCGTGTGCGCCGAATAGTTGCGCTCAGCCACCAGTGAGTGTATGAACTCTGCAGCAAGCGCGGCGTATTTATCGGCATTGTCTTTCTTGTTAAATACCATAGTTATCCCACTTATGCTGCCATTCTATTTAATGTGGCCAATGGAACCGCGCTTGTTCTTTGTTCATACAAAGAAGTGTCAACACTTATGATGTTTACACCAAGTGTATATTCAAACTTGGCAAGTGTCTTTATTGTCATGTTTGCATTGCCACTTAAAAGTTGGCTTATATATGAACGCGTAACTCCCATTCTCTTTGCCAAATCGGTTTGAGAAAGGCCTTGTCTTTCCATCTCGGCGGCTATGGATAACACTATGTCAAGGTTGCGCTCGTGCGCCAGACTATCGGCCGTTTCATAGTTGTCCATTTTGCCATATAGACTATAGTCTGTTTCAATCACAATGCTTCTCCTTTTCATATAGACTCACGGCGATCTTCTCCAACCGTTTTGCTCTCTTCACAACTTCAGGCGGTATTTGTCCTGTTCCCTTGTGACCGTCAAAAGCAAACAACATAATGACATTTGAGCAATCATCTACGGCACAACACATAACCCGTTTCACGCTGCTTGGTTCCTTTAACTCATAAATATTATCTCCAATAGACCTTAAACGACCTATCTTGATAAATAAACCTGTTCCAGCTCTGGCGAGTTTATTGCACGTTATAAGAAACTTCTTATAACTATTTGCTGCTTTACGACTTGATTCCCATTCGTCTATAAAGTCTTTCGCACCAATGCGAGTTAGAAGCAGGACTTCTATACGAGATGCCAGCACCTTTCTTCTTAAGACGTAATCATCATATTGTTGTTTAGTTATATCTAAACACATAAAACGCCTTTCGTCAACAGTGAATTTCACTGCGGGTCTTTATGGAGAGTATATCGTAGTGAATTGGCTGCTTGCGCAAGCGCGGGGCATATACTTATTGTTGGTAGAACCAATTGTGATTATGACATTACGGAGCTGTTGTTAAGTAGCATCTTGCGCAAGCGCAACACGAACCACAGGGCAGACGCCAGCACGACAAGCACGAACGGCACGACCATGCCCACGATGACCGGGGCACTTAATAGGCTTAAATCCATAAGCAGGAACATGGCGCAAATGAATGCCATGGCTATGCAGCATATAAACAGAAGGAACGCGCTTACGGCGCGCCTGAAACCCGCGATGTGCACCAAGTCGTGCCGCGAACCGCGCACTATGACCGTGCGATGCGTGAAACGCAATATAAGGTATACGAACGTGAATACGGCGGCCATCATGGCCTCAAGGCCTAGGGGCAGGCCAATGGTTATGGGTCCTTTCTGCACGTACCCTATTATCACACCGTTGCGTATCTGGTTTGGAACCATGTTTGGTATCTGTGGCCATACGTAGTAGAATATAACGGCGCTAAGCGCTATTATCGCAATGTAGATAAGGAGCCACCATGCGCGTATGACGTTGTCGCTTGGTTCTATGTCGACTTTGCCGCTGATGGGACACTTCACTTTTTGTATGGTGCGGGCGAAAGGATCTGCAAAATCGCTTCGCGATTTCGTGTGCTGCGCTCGGCCTATCGGCCGTGCTCACACCGAAACGCGCCACTGGCGCGTTTCGCCTTCTCAGGTTCAAATCCTTTTGCTCGTCATATGTAAAAAATACCCCTTGCAGAGCATTGGGTTTTGTATGGTGCGGGCGAAAGGATTTGAACCTTCACGAGTCTCCTCACAAGATCCTTAGTCTTGCGCGTCTGCCAATTCCGCCACGCCCGCTTATCAACAACAAATATTATTATACTAGAAACAAGAATTAAGAGCCCGTGTTACCGGCTGACCCGGCCGGGTAAATGATCATCAACACGACGACGGAAACGAAGAATATGATGGCCACCACTACCGTCAAGCGGTCAAGGTTCTTCTGGATGGTTCCCGTGCCGGTGGTGTTGTTGTACAGCTGCCCGGCTATGATGTCAGACAGCCCGGCACCCTTACCGGAGTGCATAAGCACGAGTATAGTGAGCAATATGGCTGAAATCAGCCATATAACCAGCACTATTATCAAAACCCAAAGTGGAACAATCACGCTTTTCTCCTATATATCCCTTTAAATAGTAACTACGTTAAAACCGTTGGCCTATGCCAAACGGCATATTTGAACGACATACGTTTATAATTTTACAACAATTTAAGAAAGCATGTCTCCGAGGCTTTTAAAGTCCACGCCTTTCATGCCCCCCATTGCGCCTGCGGGCATCTTTGGCATGCGCGCGCGCTTCTGCTTGTTCTTCTTGCCGCCTTTGCGTGGGCGCTTCTTGCGCGGTTTTATCTGCTCGACGGCGACGCCCATCTTCTTTAACATGTGCCGCATGTCATCAAACTGTTTCACAAGCTGGTTTACCTGCGCGACCTCTACTCCGGCACCCTTCGCTATGCGTGCGCGCCTTGAACCGTTGATAACCGACGGCTTCGCACGCTCGGCCTTTGTCATGGAACCTATTATGACCTCCATGCGATCGAGTATCTTCTCGTCCACCTTACCGCTGCCAAGTGCTTTCTCGCCGCCCGGCACCGCTTTCAGCACACTGGCTATTCCGCCTATCTTGCGTATCTTCTTACTAACGCTGATAAAATCGTCAAACGTGAGCTCGGCGCGGGCAAGGCGTTCGGCTTTCTCGGCCTCGGCCTCTTCGTCTACGGTCTGCTGGACCTTCTCTATGAAACTGACGACGTCGCCCATGCCTAAGATGCGCTTCGCCAGGCGGTCGGCGTGGAACTCCTCAAGGGACTCGGGCTTCTCGCCCTCTGACGTGAACAATATGGGCTTGCCGGTGACCGCGCGAACTGAAAGCGCGCCGCCCCCGCGTGCGTCGCCGTCCATCTTGGACAGTATGACTCCGTCGAAGTCGACTTTCTCGGCGAACGCCTGAACTACCGTAACGACGTCCTGGCCGGTCATGGCGTCAACGACCATTAGTATGTGTTCCGGCTCTATGGCGTCTTTTATGGCCGCGGCCTCGTTCATCATGTCCTCGTCAACGTGAAGGCGTCCGGCCGTGTCTACTATTATGACGTCGTGCAGCGTGTCTATGGCCTCGCGCACCGCGCCTTTGGCTATCGCCACGGGGCTTATGCCGTCGCCACGGAATACCGGGACGTTTATCTCATGCCCAAGCGTCTCTAACTGGTCCGCCGCGGCCGGACGGTAGACGTCCGCGGCCACGAGCAGCGGGCTATGGCCCTGGTCCTTAAGACGGTACGCCAGTTTGGTGGCGGCCGTGGTCTTACCGGAGCCCTGCAAACCTACTAGCATGATAGCGTTTGGTATACGTGACGAGAACTGCAGGGGTTGTTGTGGTTGACTGGGCGTAGGCGTGCCGTCCTCACCGTTCGCGCCACCTGTACCGCCTCCATCAAGCAGGTCCGTCAGCTCTTCCAGGACTATCTTAACGACGTTTTGCCCCGGGGTCAGCGACTGCATGACGTCTGTTGCCAGCGCACGTTCCTTCGCGCGCGCAACGAAGCCCTTCACTACCTTGAAGTTGACGTCGGCCTCCAACAGCGCAAGACGTATCTCGCGCATGGCCTCGTCTATATCTGCCTCTGAAAGACGGCCTTTGGATTTAAGGCCGCTGAATACGTTTTGCAGTCGTTCTGAGAGATTATCGAACATATGACCTTCTCATCTAAATGTTACTGAGGCGCTCCGATGATACATAGCACAGAATCCTGCGCAATCGGCTTGTCGCCGCTTCGCAGGATGACTGACTTTTGGAGCAGCCCCAGTTTAAAATTTCCTATATAAATGAGGATAACATATGCAAGCGCATAAGCGCTTATCACACTTGTTACACGCAGGTGTAGCCACCGTCAACAGGCAGTATGGCGCCTGTAACGTAGCTGGCCTCATCGCTTGCCAAAAACACGGCAGCGGCGTCCAGCTCACCCTCTTCGCCATAGCGGCCAAGCGGCACGGTTTGTTTCATGTATGCCTGGAAGTCCGCCGTGTCCAGCGTGGCCTTCGTGAGCTCGGTGCCAAAATACCCAGGGCAAATGCTATTGCAGTTTATGCCGTATTTGGCCCATTCTGCGGCGACCGCGCGCGTGAAGTTAACCATTGCGCCTTTCGCGGCGTGATATGCGCCCGACGGCAGCGCGGTGTTGCCCACAAGGCCGTACATGGACGCGATGTTTATGATGCGTCCGTAATGGTTCTTTATCATTATCTTGCCGAACTCGCGTATCATCTTGAACTGCCCGGTCAGGTCCACGCTTATGTCCTTGTTCCAGGTCTCGTCGGTGGTCTCTTCTATGGGGTCGGTAGCGCCTGCGCCGGCGTCGTTTATCATGATGTCCACTTTGCCGTATTCCGCCTCTATCTTAGCAGCCGCGGCGGCTACGGCGTCCGTATCGGTAATATCCGTAGGCACATACATGCACTTGGCGCCAAGCGCCTCAATCTCTGCCTGCACCTCTTGCAGCTTATTCTCACGTCTTGCGATAAGCGCCAGGCTGGCGCCCTGCCTTGCAAGCGCGCGTGCCATCTGACGGCCAAGACCACTTGAAGCTCCGGTGACTACCGCTACCCTACCTGTAAGGTCGAACATGTTGTCTCCTCTCGAATGAGTATCTCGAATAAATCTCTTATTAGACCTTTATCAATATACATCAAGGACATTAAAAGCACTTTAAGGATAAGCGCGTGCGCGCCGGCGACCGGCGAACGGTTAATGCAAGAGAATACGACATGCACGCAAACGAACTGGAACATGCCAAGGCGGAGCTTGAAGAAGCGGCATTTACGAGCAAATAAAAAAGTTGCCCGCTCAATCTAAGATATTGCGGGCAACTTCATTAAAGATATGTATGCGTTCTTATCTAAGCTTCTTTACCTGACTTATATTTGCACAACAATACGCATACTGAGCCAACTACGGCCAGTATAAACATGGCTATGGCAAGCACGCCAAAGTTCCCGGGGTCTTTCATGTTCGGCCCTAAGAACAAAGGCGAGACGAACGTGCCAAGGAACTGCCCCAGGCTTTGTACGAGCATGAGTATACCCATGCCTATAGCCATAAGCTCTTGTTTGCCCACGACGAAGTTCCAGCAGTTGATGAACATGACAGGAGCGCCCATGCCGATAACGCCATATACTACAGCCGCCACCCAGATTATCGGGGACGCCTGGGTCAACATGACCCACGTGCACGGGCCTATCACTATGAACGATATGAACACCAGCGCCTTGTACTTGGCCGTCTTGTCGGTAAGCCAGCCGAACAAAGGCGACGATATGATCGCCAGCAGCATAGGCAGCGTGCTAACGAATCCGGCCGTGGTCTTGTCCCAACCTGCGTCTTGCAGGAAAGTTGGGGTGTAGTTAAGCATGGCCAACATGCTCAGGTTGAACAAAGTCCATCCAACCAGAAA
>JAISJA010000092.1 GCA_031261765.1 Coriobacteriales bacterium
GAACGGCGCCTGTGGCGAGGTTCCGCTATTATCGTCGCTGCCTAAAGGTATGTTGGCGCCGGATGGAGCGGTGTTTGGGTCGGCTACATAGTACGCCGATACCGTTTGCAGGTCGTATGTCTGATGGTCTGCGTCGCCAGTCGCACCGTATGCGTTGGCAACTATCGCATACGATCCGTCACAAACGCTATAGTGCGCGGCTCCCGTAGCGCTTACGGGGTCATTTGTCGGGTCTGTGTTTACCTGTTCTATGACACTCAAACCGTCCTGTGCGTCACTTGCACCGGATATATATACCATCGCCTGGCTGGCAAGGTCGCCGTCTTGTTGTATGATTGCGCCGGGGCCTATATACACTCCGTCGTTTCCGGACCGGCTGCCTATATTCGGCGTGCCGGATATGGTCATGGTGCCTGTATAGAAATACGCTTCTCCGCCACTGCCGTTGGCGCTATTGCCGGTCAGCTGCGACGCGCCTTTCATAGAGAAGTCGCCAAAGCTCATTGAGACACCACCGCCGTTGCCGTTAGACGAATTGTTAGTAATGGTAGCGTCTTGCATCGTAAGACTGCCGCCGTTCACGGTTACGGCGCTCTGGCACGACGTAAGCTGCGGGTCGGTCGCTTGCGCGTTGCCGTCGACCGTTATATTGTCCAGCGTCATGCTTATGTTGGTATCTACCTCGAACATGCTATACGTATTACCGCTGACGTCTTCGCGTGTTATGCTCGCCTGCGAACCTGATGTATCGGTACCAATGAACGTGATGGAGCTTATATCGCTTAGCACGAAATCCTGGTTAAGCATAGCGTCGTTTAAGACGTTCACGGTTAACGCCACGTCATCGCCATGCGGTATGGCGCTTATCAACCTGCTTATACTTTGATAAGGCGCGCTTTGCGCCCCGGTGCATGTGTCGTCGTTGCCATTGGTTCCGTCAACATACCAGTCGTCTGCTCCCATGGCAAGCGTATATTCATTGCCCGTGGTGCCGTCGGCGGTTACCGTATACGCGCGGCCCGTATAATGCAGGGCGGCAAGGTTGGTGGCGTCTGTCGTCGTAGCACTGGCCTGATTGGCTACAGCGGAACCGACACGACCGCCTACCTGACTGTCTATATTAACGCGCGGCGCTATCGTGGCACCGGAGCCATAACCTATACCGCCCGCGCCACCGGTGCCGCCTGCGTTGGTAGTGTTGCCAAACGTGCCGCTTATCGACACGGTCTTACCGGATCCCTCGTATATACCGTTATCGTCGTCGGACGTGCCTATTTGCATAGCGCCGCTTAACGTAAGCGCGCCTGTAGCGTAATATATACCGGATCCCAAGCTAGCGGTGTTCTTGGTAACCGTGCACCCGTTTAACGTGACGTTGGCGGCGTCGCCCGTTATGGCTATTCCACCGCCGTTGCCTGAACCGCTCTCGCCGTTTGACGTGTTGTCGTTGTCATATATCGTAACGTCGGTCGCACTTAGCGCTCCGGCTACGCCAATGGCGGCGTTATCGGTCGTTATATCATTACCGGCGCCCGCATCTCCCTGGCTATTGCCATCAAATACCACGTCGGTTATGGTGGCGGTGGAGCCTTGCGACACGTAAAGCATATTGCCCGTAACGTTGGTGTTCTGCGCGTCGGCGCTGTCGCGGTATATCGTATAGGCAGGAACGTCATTGTCGGCGGGGTCCGGGTCATACGACGTTATGGTCACGTCCTGCCCGTTTTGTACCGTGGCCTCTATAGACGCGGATATGTCACTTAGCAGATATACGGTAGACGCATCGGACGTGGACGCCTGGCTAAGCGCGTATGCGAGTGTCGCGTATGGCGCAGCCTGTGTGCCGTTTCCGGTCGTATCGTTAGCGTTCGGGCCGCCAACGTATATATTGGTAGGATCCGCGGGCGCATCGCGCAGACGCGACGAGACCGGAGCTTGTTGTACGGCGCCGGCGGACGTACCACCGGTTGCGTTAACGCCTGCGGCTAAACCGCTTGTCGCCTGCGTGTTGCCAACGTTGGAACCACCTGCCGCTTGCGTGGCGCCCGTGCTTTGCGAGCCTTCAGAGCCCTGCGTGCCGCTTGCAGTTTGCGAATAGGTTGTAGCCGATGCCTGCGCGTTGGCAAGCGAACACGGCAGGAAGCCATAAAAAGCCATTGCTACGACCAATACTATTGATATAGCGGCTATAACGCGACGCTTGCGCCGCGGCTTTCCTGATACGGCATCTGCCGTTGTGACCACATCCTGATTAGCAGCACCAAACTTAAAATCCATACTCACCATTAGCTGTACCTCAAATCACCCAAGTCTTTAATAACGTCACCGTATCTACGACGAACGAACGCGCATAGTGCGATAATAGGGTTCGCCCTGTCCGTATCAATTCATCGTAAATACGGCATACTAATGTTAAAGGCGTAAAGAATATTACATTTCTTGCCTTTTCTGAAAGATTTTTGGATATCTTACTGAAAGAATTCCCCATTAGGCAATATTCGGCCAATCTGAAACGCTTATCTAAACGACACTGAATGCCCTGCGCACTAAAGCATGGGTACCGTTGGCGTCTTGTACGTCCCACTGTATGTAATAGTCGCCTTTTTGTAACGTGTTGAATCCGCTATTGGCGCTGGCTCCAGTGCCACTCGCGAACACCGTACCGTCCGAACCTGCGATCTGCCAGCTAACGGGTGTCCCATTGCTTATGCTTATCGCGGCTTGTGTTGGGTCCACGTTTGGCACGTCCGCGTTAACGCTTGCAGCGTCCGCGACACCGGCACCTGACGCGTTTCTGCTTGACGTGTCGCTACCCGCCGCGGCGGCGTTTGCGGTAGTAGCGTTTGCCGCGCCGCTACCCGCCGCGCCGCTACTTGGCGCCGTGGTGTTTGCGGCAGCCGTTTTCGTGAAGTTTATCATGGCATTGGGCGTAAAAGTATAGTTGGTAGTACTTGAAGGCGTAGTCACTGGACCAGTGCTTGAACTGACGCTTTGCGCCATGGCCGGCACGGTCACGCCTTGCTGCTGGACTACGCCGTATATAGCGGACCCTCCGCCGATGGCCGCCGTAAGGGCGCATGCCGCGACCACCACGCGCACGGCGCTGGCAGCCGTTGCTCCGCCCTGGACCGCCGCGGTAGTCGCTGAAACGGCCCCGGCGCTTGCAAGCGTCCCCACTATGCCATCGCATATGGCCTTAATGGTATTGTATGCGGCAGAGCCGGTCGTCTGTACGTGGTCGTAATTAAGCGCGGCGGCCAATACTGGCGCTAGCGCGAACTCGAACTTGCCGTCCCTGTCCATTATCTTCGCGAGGCCCTTCTTGCCCTTCTCTATATTCGTGCCAACCGTATTGGTAGACACGTTAAGCACCTCTGAGATCTCCTTATAGCTTAGGTCGGCGAAATATCGCAGGTATAATGACTGCATCTGTGCCTTGGGAAGACCTTTTATCATGTCTAAAACGGCGGCTTTATCACTTTGCTGGTCATATGCCTCAGATGGTTGCACTGACTCGTCGGTGTCTATGACACAGTCGCCAATGTTGGCAGAATCCATTTGGATACAGGGCGCGTCATGTTTCCTTTGGTTAAAGTCGTAGCAGACGTGTACGACTATCTTATACATCCAGCCATAGAACGCCTCAGGCTTCCTTAACTTGGTTATGCCACGCATCATACGTATCACGCATTCTTGCGCGACGTCCTCAGCGTTGGTCATGTCATGTACGAAGTGCCTTACGGTACTGAATATAAGCGGGAAGCACGCGTCGTAAACGCAAAGGAAAGCCTGCTTATCTCCGTCTATGGCGCCTTGTATGACGTCTATAGGCAAATCCCTGTTACCGTTATATACGCTACGTTCGTCCAATTCATTCACCCACAAAAATTTGGAATCCACATATTTTCAAGCGTGCAGCTAGCTATATAGCTAGCCGATACACAGGTTTAGTATAACAGTTTTTTTAGAATGTCAATATATGAGGATACTAGCGGGCGGCTAGCGGGCGGCAACGGAGTCGAGCAGCTCCTCAAGCAGGTCGCCAAAAGACATGCCGGCGGCTTTCGCCGCGACCGGTACAAGCGACGTAGGCGTCATACCCGGTGACACGTTCACCTCTAACACGCGCGCGTGTTTACCGTCCCATATCATGTCCACGCGGCTTATGTCGCGGCAGCCGAACGCCCTGTGCACTTCCAGCGCAGCGGCCTCGCACGTGGCGAGCGCGTCGGCGGCAGGTGTTGGGCCGCTTGCGAACGCGTCGTCGCGCACGGGGCAATAATACGTCACGAAGTCGTCGTCATAGTGGGCCTCGGTGTCAAAGAACGTGTTCTCGCTGACTATCTGTACCGGTGGCAGCGTGCGTGCCTCGTCGCCGGTTCCTATGACGCAGACGGCAAGCTCCACGCCGTCTATCCATTGCTCTACTACGACTTCCGTGTCATAGCTTAACGCGTCCAGCATGGCCGCGGCTAAATCGTCGGGCTTATCGACTTTGGTTATACCCAACGCGGAACCGCCACGCGCCGGCTTAACGGAATACGGATAGTCGCCTATTATGTTTGGGATACAGTCCAGCGCGCCGGCCGCTCCCATGCTCTTTAAAGCGGGTATCGATAAGTTCACGCCCTTTGGCCATGACGTCGGGCCCTGGAAGACCACTTCGTCCGGCACGAGGTTGTGCGTTTGCACGGGGGCAGCACCGTTGCGATACGTTAGCACGGTGTATGGCAGCGCGGACTTGCTCCACGTATTGCGGCAGACGTCTTGCGACGAGCCCACGAACGGTATGCCCAGAAACTCCAGCAGCGCCTGTACTATGCCGTCTTCGCCATAGCGACCGTGCAGCGCTATGTACGCCACGTCCGGCGTCTGCTCGCGCAACGTGTTAGTAAGGTCTTCTGTCGTGTCCAGCGGCAGTACCTCGTGTCCCGCCTTCTGCAGCGTGCGCACTATATGCTGGCCGCTCTCTAACGAGAACTCGCGTTCGAATGACGTGCCGCCCATTAGTACTGCTATTTTCACAACAAACTCCTAATCACTCGCTTAGTGCCCCCGCTCTTATGAACGCGCGGTACAGCTCCAGCCTCTCGTCTATGACCTCGGCCAAAAGGCGTATGGCCTCGCGCAGGCGCTCCGGTTCCTCATAACAAAACGCTATACGCATGGAATTCTTGCCCTTGCCGCTACCCGCCGGGTAGCATCCGTCGCCGGGTACGAACGTCACGCCGTGTTCAAGCGCTACCGGCAACATGCGCGCGGTGTCCACGTACGGAGGCAACGTGACCCATACGAAGAAGCCGCCTTTAGGATGCGTCCAGCGCACCTCTGGCGGAAAGTACTCGTCAAGCGCGGCCAACATGGCGTCGCGCCTTTCGCGGTAGCGTTCGCAAACCTGTGCTAAGACGTCATGCCAGGGTACCTCGGCAAAGTAATGCTCGACCATAACCTGGTTCAACGCTGAGTTACACAGGTCCGTGCCCTGCTTCACCATGTTTATCTTCGCAAGCACGGCGCGCGGCGCTATTATCCA
>JAISJA010000105.1 GCA_031261765.1 Coriobacteriales bacterium
GTTCTGGCGCCGCACTAACCTACCGGGCGCGCTTGCCGGCATGATAGGCGGCGCGGCCATGATGCTTTTCTGGTATTTTGCGATAAAGCCCATGGGCGGATGGTTTGGCATATACGAGCTGATACCGGGCTTCGTGGTCGCCATAATACTCATAGTGCTTGTAAGCCTTATAACGAAACCGCCCTCACAAGAGGTCTTGGACACGTTTGACGCGTACAAGGCCATGAAGTATGAAGAGAAGGGCGTGCGCGAAAGCGACGCGCAATAAGCAGGGCTTGCGCGAAAGCGACGCGCAGTAAAGAACACACACGTTACGTCATTGCGGGCCGTGTCCGTAGACGGCTGCGAAGCAGACGCCGTTAAGCGGACACGCGACCCGCAATCTATGGATTCCAGGTCGTCACTAAATATGTCAGCGGCTCTTTGCGTGGATTCCGGGTCAAGCCCGGAATGACGTAGAGGTGCGCCAAAATGACATAATAATATATGGAGTGGGCGCTTTGATTGGTTTCAGTAACCGGTCAAAGCGCCCTGCCATCCCCACATCCAGTCTAGGCCTCTGTGAAACAGGGTGGAGTTTCCAGTGAAGTTGAGGCCCTGATGACTATTCCCCGGCGCCCACGACCTGATCCAGCGTTTGGGTGTTCCAGCTTCCGCTGTCGTCGTTCTTGTTATGCCTGTACACTGCCGCGTACACTATCAACAGCGCGATCTCTATCACGAATATAATGCCTATTAGCGGAGTCCATCCGTTTATGAACACATATGGACTCGTAACGTTATCGACTATGAGCCAGACTATAGGAGTCGCCGCGCCCGCGATAACGGAGAGCACGCGCCACACAAGCGCCTTTAGGCCCGCCGCGCGTCTGCTCATGTATTCGCGCCCGGACTCGTTGTCGCGTTTGCGCCTGGTGAACAGCGGCAGCAGTAACAATATGATAGCAAGTAACAACGCTATTATAGAGAACAACGCCGATAATAGCGACCACGCTGGCTCACTGGTAGTGTTCGCCAAAGGCACGTCGCCGTTGGCGATGTCAGACACTATGTTGCCGGTCTCTAGCGGCGCCACGTTCGCTGGGATGTTCTGTGTCGTTGCAGTACCCGGCGTGGTTAACGTACCGGTACCGGGAACCACCGTCGTAGGCGTTACGACCGCAGGCGCTGGGCTTGGCGTAGGCGTTGGTGTTGGCGTTGGCGTAGGCGAAGGTGGAACCGGTATTAAGGTCCATTGCGCTATGAGCTCAAGCGTGCCCGTGACGGTGCCGCCTGTGCCCGTGGCGCACAAGACGCCGTTGTCCTCTGTGAGCGCCGTGCCGCCTTGGCCGAAGGCCCAGTCGCTCGTAGCGCCCTGCACCTTCCAGCCAGAAAACGTGTATCCCGTGCGCGTGGCCGTAGCGGGCGTCGTGAGCACGGAGGCGTAGTCCGCCTGCGTGGTGGCGCCTGTCGTGTCTATGTTGACAGAGGTATCGGACGTGTCATCTGTGTAGCTTATGGCTATGGAGGCGGGCGTCCATTGCGCGTATAGCGTCGTGTCCGCGCTTATATCAAGCGTCGCGCTGCCGCTGCCAGCATATGAGCTGCCGCTACCGTCAGATGCCGTGTTCCAGCCTGAAACCGTATACCCTGTACGGGACAGTCCAGAGTCGCTGGCTACCGTAACGCTTGCGCCAGACCTATAAGTGCCGCTATCGGTTGGAGCCGTGCCGGAGCCACCGTTCACGTCGTACGTTACGCCGTACATTGGCGCGTGCAGCGTAAGGCCAGACACGTTACCGTATATGCTGGCCGTTGACACGGCCGATTGGTCAAGCGACAACGTGAACGTGTCCCCGTCGTCCCAAGAGCCGGTTATGGGAACCGTATATTCATACACGGTAGTTCCAGACACGGTGGCCGTACCGGCATACGTGAAGTAGTCCTCCGTAGTGGTGCCTATGGTAAGCGTGTCATCTGACGGTAAAGCGGACGTGCTAAGCACTCCAGGCGTGAACTCCGCACCGGCGCCACCAGGTCCCATATAAGCGTCAAGCTCTATAGTAAGCGTGTCGCTTAAGACGTTATCTGACGGCGGGTCAGGAGACGTGGCCGTGCTACCGTTAACGGAAGCGCCAAACAGCGTAATCGTGCTAAGGCCTAATATATATCCGCCTATGGCACCACCGGTTGTATAAGACGTGTCAGGCGAGATTACGAAATACCCGTCAACATTATGAAAATGCGAACTTTCATCTAAACTTGATACAGGCGTTCCGTCTGTCTTGGCGGCCACGACATCACCGCTAGCAGCGCCGGTAGGCACGCATATGTTAATGCGCGCGTCCTGCCCAAGGTCGCCGGTTATCTGCATGGGTTCGTCCCCACTTTGTATGCCCACTAAGACCCCGGTGCGGTCGCTGTCAGACGCGCCAATCTGCGTGTCGCCGCTTATCTGCAGCGTGCCTGTCCTGGCGTCTATCGCATAACCGTCGTCAGAGCCGGTGGTAGTGCAATGTTGTATTGACGAATCCTGTATAGAAGCCGTCGCGCCCGTGCCAACGGCAATAGCGGCGCTACCACTGGCAGACGTGCATTCGCTTATAGCACTTCCGTCGGCCGTGAAAGTGCCGGCGGCAACGTCAACCACCGCACACGAGTTATCAGACGTGCAGTTGCTTACGGTACTGTTGCCCATTCTGAACGCCGCCGTAGATCCGCTTAACGCAGCGACTCCTGCCGCCGCGGTATGTAACCCGCTGAAAGCCACGTTGTCTGACGACAAGCTGCCGCCTTCAACGTCACATAACACATTCGCACCGCTCATCGCCGCGCTATCCGCATCAGATATACTTAGGTCCTGCAGCAGGAGTTCACTGCCGGCAGCTATGTTGAATAAAGAATCCGCGCTTGTGCGCTCTATAGAATGCGCGGTGCCGTCGTCAAGCCCCACTATCGTAACGCTTTGGTTGGGCAGTATGCTAACGGTACTACCTTGCTCAACTGGGTTTGCACCCTCTATGTATATGTTCGCGTAGTGCGTAGCACCC
>JAISJA010000024.1 GCA_031261765.1 Coriobacteriales bacterium
ACATATCGTTTTATGTAAACGAAGGCGAGATATTCGGTTTCTTGGGGCCTAACGGCGCAGGTAAGTCAACCACGCTCAACGTGCTTGTAGGGCTTACGACCTGGGACCGTGGCAATATACGCGTGGCGGGGCTTGATTTGGCACACGACGTGCGCGCCATAAAGCGGCTCATTGGAATGGTTCCGCAGGACATAGCGCTGTATAACAATCTGTCCGCGCGCGAGAACACCGAGTACTTCGCTTCGCTTTATGGATTGCGCGGACATACCTTAAAGGACGCCGCCGCCGAGGCGCTTGAGTTCGTGGGACTGAAAGACCAAATGAAGACGCGTGTGTCTAAGATGAGCGGAGGTATGAAGCGCCGGCTTAACATCGCGTGCGGCATAGCGCATAGCCCCAAGTTAATAGTCATGGACGAGCCCACGGTTGGCGTGGACGCGCAAAGCCGCGAGCACATAATGGATTCCATTCGCATACTTCGCGACCGCGGTGCCACGATAATATATACGTCACATTACATGCCAGAGGTACAGGAGATATGTGATCGTATAGCAATAGTAGATCATGGCCATATGATAGCATGTGGCAGTGAGAGCGAGCTATTGTCCATGGTGACGGACACCAAGCGTATAGCGGTCACGTTGGACGCTGCCGCCATGTCGCATACGGGCACCGAGGACATCATAGGGCGCTTGCAGGTCCTTCCGGATATAAAACGGGTGACTATGGGCGATGACGGCACGAACCAGTTGTTCATAGACGTGTCTATGTCGTTTGACGATTACACGCCGCTGTTGGGCGAGTTCATACAACATGGCGTCCCCATAAAACAGTTCAGCACAGAGGCGCCAGACCTCGAGACTACGTTTCTGGCGCTTACCGGCCGCGAGCTCAGGGGGTAAACGATGTGGACTACTATTAAGCGCGTCACGCTTGTGCTCGTGCGTGAACGTGGCACGATGTTCTTTATCACGTTGTTCCCCATATTATTGGTGTTGGTGCTGGGAACGGCGCTGACCGGAGTGGACATAGCCGAGAACCCCATAAGCGGGGTGAACGTCTTGTACAGCATAGACGCTACCAGCCAGACTGACGTTAACGCCGCGCAGGACTACGTTAAAGGCATAAACGGTGACGGTACGGTCACGTTCGTATCCGCCAAAGACGCCAACGTGGCGCCATCGTTGGATAACTGCAAACAACAAGTGTCAAACGGCGACTATGGCGCGTACGCGAGCTTTGAAGACAACGGTAACGTTACTTTATACGAGGGCACCGACGTTACTACCAACCAGGTCCTGGAGGCCATGATGCGCTCATATACCAACATGTATGGCGCCGTGGCGCAGGTGGTAAGCGCGGCCAGCTCGCAGACGGCCGGTATGGGGGCCGCGAACGTTACCGCTGCCGTTAACAGCGAGATGACGGGTGGCTCGTCTTTAGTGCAGACGTCGGTGGCCGGTTTCCATAGGACCACCATGGACTATTACGCGGTCGCGGTGCTGGTGTTAATGCTCTTCATGGGCGGTTGTATAGGTGGTGCCGAGACGCTTTATAACGCCAGGCGAAGTGGCACGCTGAGACGCGACCTCCTATCCGCGCGTCCACGCCTTGCGATATACGCCTCCTACCTCCTTGACGTGCTCATCATGAACCTTATACAGATATGCATAGTCATGTTCTTCTCGGTATTATTTGGCGCGCACTACGCCGACAACATAGGCGGCAATATATTATTGTTCGCCATGGCGCTTATGTCGGGCATGGCCGTGGCTGCTATATTCCTTGTGGTGGGCATGTTCATAAAGGTGAACCCGATGGCCATAATAATGGTGCCCCTGTGGGTGATACTCTTCATGTCCGGTACGTTTACGAGCTCCGTGTCGGTCAGCTCTATCAGCCCTTATCTACCGCCGGCCATAATACAGAACGCGGCGTTCAACCTTACGATATTCAACCAACCGGCCGATTGCGTAAACGTGCTAATAACGTGCGCGGTCATATTAGTGGTAGCGGCCGGCGTAGGCGCGTTCGTCTTCAATAGAAGGAAGGTGGCATAATGCACGCATTCACATCAGTGGCGAAGAACGCTTTTACGCGTATGTTGCCGTTCGTCATAGCGGCCCTGGCCCTTGGCATAGCGCTTGTTCCACTGTACGGTTTCTTCGTGTCGTTATATGGGGGGAGCGCCGCCGCCGTGCAGGTTGGTTTCGTGGATAACGACGGTTCGGACTCGTCGCGCGCGCTGCTTGCGTATTGCAAAGACGACCTTGGTTATACCGTTAACGCCGAGCAGGACACAAGCGCGCTAGACGGGCTTTTGGTGAACCACAACATTAGCGTGATAATAACCGTGCCAAATGGTTTTGAGCAGGGCATAGTAAGCGGCAGCGACGTGGCCAA
The DNA here is from genome assembly GCA_031261765.1 of Coriobacteriales bacterium. The sequence continues at coordinate 2,404 of JAISJA010000024.1, forward strand.
AGTGGACGTCACGTACACGCAAGACTATAAGAATCTAGCGTTCGTGCAGTCATATTTGGACCAATATACCGGCTCGCTGCGCGTGCTTGCGTCCGGCGCTAACGGCAACATAAGCGCTTACCATAGCATGCTAGCAAATATGCCGGCACAGAGCCCGCAGCTTAGCGTACAGGCGACCGACTCCACACTTGGACAAGAGCAGTCAGAGCTCAGCGCATACGATAACATCATGGGATTCTACGGCTCGTTCTCGTTCTTTATCCTTATAGCGTTGGCGTTCACGGTACTTGACGACAGGGAGCGGGGCACGTATGCGCGCATGAGGCTAAGCAACATGAACGCGGTCGTATACATCGCCGGACTTTGCGCTGCCTCTATCGTATTATGCGCCGTCATGGTAGCGCCGCTGCTTATATACTTTACCGTCTCGGGCCTTGGTGCGCTGTTCCATGTTGGCGCGTTGGCGCTTATATGTATACCGTACGCGTTGTTCTGTATAGGCTTCGCTATAATAGCCGGGCTGTTCTTCAAGGGACTTAACGCTATCATAGCGCTTATAATCGGCGCCGGCGTCATACTTAGTATGCTAGGCGGGCTTTACTGGCCCATACAATATGTTCCCACAGCGATACAGGCCATAGGGCACTTCACGCCGCAGTTCTGGTTCAGTGACGCCATATCGCAGTTCATGGGCGTGTCAAGTGGGGCGTGGCCTGTCAATTTCTTGATAATAGCCCTGTTCGCGCTGCTTATGTTCTTCATAGCGGGCATACGCGTGGCCACACGCAGGCGTAAAATGTAGTATATGGTTCAGAAATATTACTTGACTGACATATTCGCTTGCATATGCGGCGCGGTCTGCGTGGCGTATGCAAGCGATTTCGTCTTCGGCGCCGTGACCATTATAGCGATAGTCACGCTAGCGTGCCTGTTGGCTCTGCATCTTTTGTTAAGCGTCATGCTCAGGGATAACGCCAGAGCCGCGAAAGCGACAAGATATATATGCATAGTGTTATATATTGCTATGATAATAGCAATGCTGATATATATTACGGCTTACGCTCTGCCGTTCGTGGCCGTATTGGTTACTAGCGTCGTCTTTGACGTACCGCGCCTGTTGGTAAAACCAGTGTATGCGTGGCTTTGCAGCATAGCGGCTATAGCCGTGCTCGCATTTGTGTCTATGCCATATGCACCGGATGCCTACCTGGTCGTGGTAAGCGTGTTCTGTTTCGTACCGGTGGCTGCGTTCCTTACGGCGATACATTATCTGGAGCATGCTAATATGCAACGCGACGTTCAACACGAGAGGGCCGACCGTGCGGCACAATTGCTGGTATCGCAACGCGAGCTTGCGCGCGACATTCAACGCGACGTGGCGTCAGACGAACGCAGGCGCATATCCGCGCGCATACATGACGAGCTTGGGCATGGTTATGCAGGCAGCATAATGACGCTTGAAGCGGCGCTTGCCGTTTGGGACACGGACAACGCGAAGGCTAAAGACAACGTGGGACGCGCGGTGGAGAACCTGCGCTTTAGCGTTAACGGAATTCGTGACGAGTTACACGGAGAACGCAGCAGTGCGCGTGGCAACGGCTTGGACGCCATCGCAAACGAGCTTCACGATTTCCAGCGCGCCTATGGTATACGTACGCATATGGACACGTCCGGCGCGCTTGCGAACGTGCCTTCCGCCATATGGACATGCGTTAGCCAGAACCTTAAGGAAACGCTTACGAATACGCTAAAATATGCGAAAGGCGCAAGTGCGTTCAACGTAGGAATATGTATGCGCGCGGGCGTGCTAGAAGTGGAGTTCAGAGATAACGGCGATGGTGCGGGCGACACGAACGAAAACGTAAACGGTGGCAAAAACGGTAGCGATGGCGGTATTGGCAGTGATGGCGTTGACGATGGCACGGCCACGGGCGCGGGATACGCGGGCGGCTTATATGGTAACGGCGACACGGGCAGTGCAGACGTCGTAGGCGCAGCGAACGGAATGGGCCTTGCGAATATACAAGAGCGCTGCCTTTTCTGTGGCGGACATGCCACGTTTGACGCAGGTCCGCACGGGTTCATAACGAAGATGGTATTCAACATAAGGGGAGCGTATGACAGATAACATTGCTGGGAGCGCAGCGCGCGACGGTTACGGCGACGCAACGAGTGGCGACGATATCGATAACGGCAACGGCAAAGGCAACATAGAAGTGGTGTTGGCAG
>JAISJA010000064.1 GCA_031261765.1 Coriobacteriales bacterium
GGCCTGGAGTCTGCCTATTCGGCAACCGTAGGTACCTTGCCAAGTGGGAGCGGTACGTATTCCACCATTGCCCCTCTGGCAGACTATCTGTTGCCGGGCCTTGGCGACAGCCCCATATCTACCGTGGCCGCCGGCTTCATAGGCGCCATAGTCGTCGCGGCGGTAGTCTGGGCCGTGGCCACCGTGCTGGTAAGGCATCGGAAGACCGCAAATGGAGCAAACTAACCAACGCATACATATAACCCCGCAGGCGCGACTTCTATGCGCGCTGGCCATAGTGGTGGGCGTAGTGGTCTCCATGCCGCATACGCTCTTCGAGGTCATCGCCATACTCATAGTCATAATCGCCCTTGCCATAGCCTCACAGGTGTCGATAAGGCGCATGCTATTACGCTCGCTTATTGTTATACCAATAGCCGGGGTCATGGCCGTGCTCGTGCCGTTGCGCTACGTGACCCAGTGGACATGGGCTGGCGTTGGCGCGGCATACGCAGGCGCTTGGCCGCACGTGGCGGACCTCATTGCCACGCCGTGGCTATGCGAGCTTACGATGACGCTGTTGGTCGCGCTCTGTCCGAAGGGCGAGCTTCTGTACGCATTAGAGAAGCTGCATGTTCCGCGTGTGTTCGTCATGTTGCTGACGTTTATATACAGGTATCTGGACGTCATGCGCGCACAGCTTACCGCGGCGCATCGCTCGCTTGTTTGCAGGGCGCCGGCGCTTGGACGTCGCAGACGTGTTGTCCTCTATGGCAACCTGGCCGGTTCCATGATAGTGCGTGCCTATGATAAAGGCGACAGGGTGCACAGCGCCATGTTGGCGCGCGGCTTCACCGGACTGCTGCCATATGGTCAGCTGGAACGCGCTGGCTTAAACGACGCGATTGCCGTCGTAGTGGCCGCCTTGTTCGCGGTCGCGTTGGTATTCGTTTAATTCCATTACACTTAATATATATGACATGTAAAATCTCTTACGAACACGTGAACTATACGTATGCGGACGGAACGCGCGCTCTAGACGACGTATCGTTTTCGCTTGCGCATGGCGAGCACGTGGCCCTGCTTGGCCCTAACGGTGCCGGCAAGAGCACGGCCATGCTGTTATCTAACGGGATACTAACGCCGGACTCAGGCGTTATACGCGTGGGCACCGTAGAGCTTGCCAAAGACACGCTTGTACAGATACGGCAGCGCGTGGGCCTGCTGTTCCAGGACCCGGACGACCAGCTGTTCATGACAAGTGTATATGACGACGTGGCGTTTGGGCCGCGTAACCAGGGGCTTGGCAACGACGAGGTGCAACTTCGCGTTACAGAGGCACTTGACGCCGTTGGCTTTGCCGGCGCGCCTGGCGCCTTCATACACAAGGCGCCACAAGAACTCTCATTTGGACAGAAGAAACGCGTGGCGCTTGCAACGGTTCTTGCCATGCAGCCCGACTTCCTTATACTTGACGAGCCGTCATCTAATCTGGACCCGCGTTCCCGCAGGCAGATGATGAGGCTGCTGGACGGACTAGATCATACTATCATACTAGCAACGCATGACCTGGACCTTGCCTGGGAGCTTTGCCCGCGTACGATATTGCTGGACACCGGGCACATAGTGGCGGACGGTCCAACGAAAGACGTACTAAGCGACGAGGCTTTAATGGACGCGCACGGGTTGGAGCTGCCGCTTTCAGCCAAGCTTGCGAAGTTTTCCGCCCTTGCTTCCGATTGAGCGTAACGCAGGCAAAAGGTATCATATCTGTATGGTTAAAAACGACGCGTACGAGGACGAAGTGAGCGATAACAACGGTATGAATCCGGAAGCTTGCCTGAATACGACCTTGCTTTCAGCACGTAACACGTGGTATAAGTCCGTTAGCGCCTGTTCGCTTTGCGGCAGGTGCGCTCCGCGTTGCGTAATATACGAGCGCGACGGCGATGGCGCGAAAGGCCAGAGCTTCGCCGCGCGTGCGGGGCTGAAGATGCTGGACGCGCTGCAAGGCGACGCTACGCTAGAGGGCGTGCGGTCGCACGTATGGGAACTTATCCAAAACGATGAGGAAGTTTACCAGTTCGTGCGCAGATGCTGTTTGTGCAACCATTGCACGGCGTATTGCCCAAGCGGTCTGCGCGCGCCCGATACCGTGAAACCGTGGCGCCGTCTGTTCTTGCTAACCGGTGTTTTAGGTAATGCCGATAAGAGCATAATGGTCGATAACGAATGGAACATCTTCAGCGTGTACCGTGCGGTCTTTGGCATCGCGTATCCGCAGTTCCAAGACCTTGCCAGTGCTAAGCCGGGGCAGGCAGACACGGTGTTTTTCCCGGGCTGTTCGCTTGTAAGCTATGCCCCTGACGTAGTTTGCGCGGTCGGTGAATGGTTTGACACGAACGGCTATAGGTGGGCGCTTTGCACCGACTGCTGCGGCAGCCCGCTTATAAGCGCCGGTTTGGCGGAGCGCTCGCTTGCGTTGCGCCAGCGTATACTGCAGCAATGCCTGGACGCCGGTGTGAAACGTGTAGTCTGCGTTTGCGCGGGCTGCGCCGAGGAACTTGAGGCCGTGTTCAGGGGACGCGTTCAGGTATTGCAACTGCCGCAGCTCTTATGCGACGATGGAACCGGTCATGGTTTGGCCGCTGCTGGTTCGTCCGCCAATGGCCCGGATACCGTAAAGTTGCCGGATGCCGATACGGTCACATATGCCATACATGACTCCTGTCATGACAGGGCCCAGGCAAGTGGGTCTCCGCTACGCCATATGTTGCAAGACGCCGGCGCACGCCTCGTAGAGCTTGAACATAGCTGTCGCAACACGACATGCTGCGGCGCGGGCGGCGCCGTACCGGCATATGACCCGGCGCTAAGTAAAGAGCGCGCGGAAGGCATAATGCTATCGGCGCAAGAGGCGGGGGCCGACGTGCTTATCACAAGCTGCCCTACGTGTAGCTACACCATGGCGCAATACGCGCTGGACGCGAACGATGCGTCGCCGTTCAAGCGCGTCGGGTGCAAACATTACCTGGAACTTATGTTTGGCATAGATATAGACTGGCCACAGGTGTTCGCAAATCTGCAGGATATGTGGACCGGCGAGTACGGCGCCTGGGTCTACGAACAGCTTACTTAAACCAGGGAGAACGATACGTTTATGGAGGAGGACAAATGCGTTATGTGACCGCGGGTGAATCGCACGGACGTGCGCTGGTTACCATAGTAAATGACGTGCCTGCCGGTATAGCCATATCCGGCGCGCGTATAGGCTCCGACCTGGCCCGTCGCCAAAGCGGATACGGGCGCGGTGGGCGCATGGACATAGAGCATGATAGCGTAACAATATTAAGCGGGGTACGCTTTGGCAAGACCATAGGCTCGCCGGTCGCGTTGCAGATAGACAACCGCGACTGGGGCAACTGGAGCGACCGCATGGCCACGGAAGGCGCCGCGCCCGCGGACCTGCAAAAAGAGCAGACGCCGCGCCCCGGGCATGCCGATTTACCGGGCGCGTATAAGATAGCCACAGACGACTGCCGTAACGTATTGGAGCGCGCCAGCGCTCGTGAGACGGCTGCGCGCGTAGCGGCGGGCGGCGTCGCTAAGGCTTTCCTCACCACGTTTGGTGTGGAGGTTGCGTCATACGTTACGCGTATAGGCGACGTTGCCATGTCGTCTGAAGTCATAGAACGTAAGTCCGGGTTGTTCTCGCACGATAAGGTCGAGGCGTCAAGCGTCCGTTGTCCGGACGGTAAGGCCACGGGAGAGATGGAAGCAGCCATAGACGACGCGCGTGCTCGCGGGGTCAGCCTGGGTGGCTGGTTCAACGTCACAGCCACGGGGCTCGTGCCCGGCATAGGCGGTTACGCGAGCGCGGCAGACAGGTTGGACGGGCGCATAGCCGGAGCCGTTGTCTCTATACCCGCCGTTAAAGGCGTGGAGTTCGGTCTGGGCTTTGAGGCCGGTAAAATGACCGGCGATAACGTGCACGACGCGATAATACGCTCGGCGGAGGAAGGGCGCATACAGCCAGTGCGCGCGACGAACAACGCCGGCGGCATAGAGGGCGGTATGACGAACGGCGAGGCGGTAATCGTGCACGCGGTCATGAAGCCAATTCCCACCATGACTTCCGCGCTACGCACGGTTGACATGGCGAGTGGCGAGGCTGCATGGGCGTCAAAGGAGCGCAGCGACGTATGCGCGGTTCCGGCGTGTGCCGTCGTCGCAGAGGCCGAGCTTGCTATGGTACTCGCAGACGCGTACATGGACGCGTTCGGCCGCAATAACATGACAGACATACACGCGTCGTTCGACTCATACGTGAAGCGTATATCAAGATGAACCTTATGGCGGCACAAACGTACCGGCAAGCGAGCAAACAGGCAAACAAACAGGCGAACGGTTGTTACGAGCGGCATGAGTGACGGGCATATAATACTGGTCGGATTCATGGGCTCCGGCAAGACAACGGTAGCGCATCATTTATCGCGTCTGTTGGACCTGCCATGCATTGACGCCGACGCCGGTATAGAACAGGCTGCGGGAATGTCCATACCTGATATATTCTCCGCGGAGGGCGAAGGCGGCTTTCGCGGACGCGAGACGGCTTTCCTGAAGTCCATGCTGGACCACGAGCGATGCATATTGTCATGTGGCGGTGGTGTAGTCGGAAGCACCGCGAACCGCGTGCTGCTAAAACAACTTGGCCGTGTCATTTATCTAGAAGTAAGCATAGACGAGGCCCTGTCACGGGTCGCGTCTTGCGATAATCGCCCCATGCTAACAGGCGCGAAACCGCCAGTGGACCTGTTCTGCGAGCGCGAGGCGCTGTATGATGAGGTCGCGGACATAACCGTTGACACTAACGGCTTGAGCCCGTGGCAGGTGGCACATGAAACGTGCAGGAGGCTTGGCTATGAAGCTTAACGTGCATACAGCACAACAACAATATGATATTGTGCTAGCCCCACATATAATCCAGGACCTTGGCGAACTCGTACGCGCGGTGAGCGGTGCCACGGACGTCGCGGTTATAACGGACACTAACGTGGGCCCGGCATATGCTACCGCTGTCTGCGAGCAGCTTTGCAAGTGCGGGTTCGACGTCTTTCCGCTAACGGTTCCCGCGGGTGAGACCTCTAAATGCATAGAGCAGGCGGCTGCTCTTTGGGGCGCGTTGCGCATGCGTGGTATAGGCCGCGACGGGCTTGTCGTGGCGCTTGGCGGCGGGGTAGTGGGCGACCTTGCCGGGTTCGTGGCGTCAACGTATATGCGCGGCATACCGTTCATACAGGTGCCAACGTCGCTTCTTGCCATGGTGGACTCGTCCATAGGCGGTAAGACCGCCATAGACCTTGACGACGCGAAGAACATAGTGGGCACGTTCTACCAGCCGTCGCTGGTGCTGGCCGACACGGACACGCTGAAGACGCTCCCGCAAAGTGAATGGCTTAACGGTTTCGCCGAGATAGCCAAGTGCGCCGTAATAGACGGCGGCGAAGCGTACGAATGGCTTTCAAACAATGCAGATAAACTATACGCACA
>JAISJA010000103.1 GCA_031261765.1 Coriobacteriales bacterium
TTGTGCCTACGGGCCTCAAGCTGCTTCAGGTTCCCTGGCGTGGCCTCAACGGCTATCTTCTGGGGAAGCAGGTAGTTCGTAGCATAACCGCGGGCGACCTCTATGACGTCGCCCTCGCCACCGCGGCCCTTAAGCTCCTTCAGTAATATGACCTTCATCTATACCGCCTCCTATTTCTTATGCTTCTTGCGGTCAGAACGGCCATTCACGACTGTAACGGAATACGGTACAAGGGCCATCTCCCTCGCGCGCTTAATGGCAAGCGCCAGGTCGTGCTGGTGTTGCACGCATACCCCGGTCACGCGGCTGGGCTTTATCTTGCCCCTGTCTGTCATGTACTTACGTAACAAAGTAACGTCTTTATAATCTATGTGCTTTACGTCATCTTTGCAAAATGGGCACACTCTTGGATGCGGCTGATGCACATATTTCTCTGCCATCTATGCTCTCCTTTCTTGTAACATAGCTCTAGCTTCTACATGTTGGTTCTAAGGTATAACTTCTTATAGAGATGATGATTGGATGCATAAGCCGTTGTGGGACACGCGTAGTTGCCTTCGCGCAATGAGCGTGGCACACGATGGTTTAGGCGCCAATCAGCGCTCTATAAGCCTAGAACGGGATATCGTCGTCGTATACTTCTACCTGCGGGGCCGGCGGTATGCTCGCTGCGTCTATATGCTCTGATGCGGCAGGGTCGGATGACGAGGCGTTGTGCCCTGCGTATGAATTGTTGTTACGCGGGGACATGAACTCGAGGTCGTCGACTATCACCTCTATCTTAGAACGCTTCTGGCCCTCCTGGGTCTCCCAGGAGCTATAGCGCAGTTTGCCCTCTATGGCTACCTTCAGCCCTTTTGTAAGGTATGCGTGCAGCTTCTCTGCACGTGCGCCAAACATGGTGCAGTTTATGAAGTTAGGATAGTCTTCCCACTCACCTGTAGTCGGGTTCTTACGGCGATCGTTCACCGCAACGCCTATTCCCATGACCGCAGATCCGCTTTTGGTCTGCCTAAGCTCGGCATCGCGTGTAAGGTTGCCGCTTATCACAACTCTGTTGATACTCATTTCCCAATCCTCTCAAATCCTTTTCTTGAATGACCCATATTATGCGGCCTGTTTCTCTTCGCTACGCGTAATCAGATAACGCACAAGCGTGTCTGTTATACGCAATATACGGTCAATCTCAGCAATTGTGTCAGGTTGGGCATGGAATTCAATCAACGTATAATCGCCATCCGCAAGGTCGTCTATCTCATATGCAAGCTTGCGTTTGCCCCATTCCTCGGTACGGTCTATGGTGCCGCCCTGGGCAGTGATGGCATCGTTGATACGTTTTAACGTAGCCTCTCTGGCCTCCGCCTCTATGGCAGGATCAACGATGAACAGTAACTCATATGCTTTCATTTTTCACCTCCTTCGGACTCTGGAGCCTGGTGCACGCATCTTCGCGCGCCGTTAAGCTCGTTGGCTCAAGGCATGAAAGCTATAACCTCAAGCAGGATACTGTTATTAAGTGTACCATGCCCGGTCACACTTGGCAAACAGACTGCGGAATAGCTTATATGCCAAAAGCGGCTTTACTCTTGCGAACATGGTACATGCCAAATCTTGCAAAAATCTTGCACGGGTTTAAAAGAAATCTTACACGCGTTTAAAACCGCAGGTAAAACAAAGAATTTATCGATAAAGAATTTTTTGGAGAAACCGCTCGCAGACGGTCACCGGAAGAAAACGCTCCAAACTATAAACACTATGAGTGCTATGAGGGCAAGCCAGAACAGAATAGCCAGCAAGTTACATCCGCGCTGGTGCTCACCGGCGAACCCTACTATATATTCCGTCCACGTGCGTTTGCGCTTAAAGACCATTACGCCGTCTTTGCGCTTGGGCAGCGGCGCGGCCTTCGTTAGGCACCATTGGCCGTCGCTTTTTATCACACGTGAGAATTCCGCCTGGCTTAACCCCAGGCCGGGATGGTCGCCGCTTTTTATGCGCTTTGCCATATTGCGTATGAAATTGTCCATGGCCGCGTTAACGCCGTCGTCTTGTGGACAATAGCACATGCACGCGACCTCTGCTTTAAACGACTTCACGTCCTTCTCGTACATGACAAGGCAGACCACCATGTGCACGTGCCACCCATCCTGCGTATGCTCTTGCAAACGCTTTAGCTGCGTCGCGTACCTTATGTCGGCGTTGCTTACGTCCTCGCCGCTATCGTCGTCGTTGGCCGGCTTCGCCTCCGGCAAGTCGTTAAGCGAAAGCTCGGTGCCAACCGCCGCGTATGCCTCTGTGTCGTATATGAACGTGAAACCGTCATAAACGTTGGCGACCGGCGGGAACTCCTTACTACGCTCCTTGCGCTGCGCCGCTATTCTTTCCGCGCGCTCACCCAGGGCGTCATGATAGCTACGGGTCTCATTGTTGCCTATATTCGTATCCATGCTATATAATTATAGCGGGAGTGGAAACATTGTAAAAAGTTATTGTATGTAATGTATGCATAGAATGCGAGGCGAATGCAATGCCGTCTAAACTTCCAACTGGCGAAGAGCCGCCAAAAGGATTTGAGACACTCATAGAAACACGCAGCGGAGAGGGTTTGCGCATAGACTGCGTATTAGTAAGCCAGCTGTCACACCTTGAGCTACGTGAGGTGAAAGACCTGCGCAACAAAGCGCTGGCGCGCATAATGGACGCGGCCGGTGTGATGAACGAGCATATAGACTTCGAAGACGAGGTTGGGCTTGTACCAGACAAAGACGTTTATGACAAGCTGTTGTTTCGCGCGTATTACGCGGGCGCGCTTGTTGGCGGCGCGCTTGTGTTCATGGGATATCCCCAAAACGGGCAATGGAGCATCATGCACATAATCATAGACCCCGATTGCGAATTCGGCGGCATACGTTCCGGATTGGTAGACGTCATCGAGCAATACGCCCGCGACTCTAAGGCGGCGTCAACTAGCATCTTCGCCATTCCACTTGTACGCAAGGGAATGGGATTCTGGGAAGAGATGGGATACGTGGAGAAGACCTCAGAAGAGCCCATCAGAATAGCCGGCCTTGACCACGAGCTGGTAGTGTACAACAAGGAACTTTAACGCAGAGCGCAAAGAGCCGCGCCAAGCGCTTTGAAATCGTCTTGGCCAAGCACCTCTCCACGTGACTTTGGATTTATGCCCGTTTCGCGCAAGACCATATCTACAACGGACGTGTCCATACCATTAGCGTCATAGTATGCTCGCATTGAGTTGCGCACCGTCTTACGCCGTTGGAAGAAAGCCGCGTTCGCCATTTGCGCCGACGCTTCGTATAACTCACGGCTTAAAGCCGTAGCAAGCGACGTCACGCGGTCAAGCCGTATGACCGTCGAGTCCACGTGCGGCGGCGGCATGAAGCAATTGCGTGACACGTTAAACGCGGAGCCAGGACGCGCAAGCAGGTTGAGCTTCACGGTATACGCGCCATAGTCCTTACCGCCCGGCTTGGCGCCAATGCGGTCTGCCACCTCGCGCTGCACCATAACGGTGGCGCTTTCTATGGAGCTGAACCGCTGTAGGTAGTCCAGCGCTATCGTCGCGGCCACCTCATACGGCAGGTTAGACACCAGCTTCGTCGGCTTCGCGAAGCCGCTTGGGAAGTCGCGCTCGCGCACTTCCAACGCGTCAGCGTTAATTATCGCCAGCTTGTCAGATCCTATGGAATCCAAGACCGGCAACAGCCGCTCGTCTTTCTCAACAGCTATTATGTTAGCATGCTGTTGTAATAGTGCTAGCGTGAGCGTGCCTATGCCTGGGCCCACTTCTATTATGGTCTCGCCGGCGTGTACGTCTGCCACGTCCAGTATCTTGCCTATAATCCGGTCGTCTATAAGGAAATGCTGGCCCAGGGACTTCCTGGTATGCAGACCCCAGCGCCGCAACGCGTCGCGCGTCGCACCTGGGCTTGCCAAAGGTGAGTGCAGGGTCATTTATTTAAGCAGGTAGCGCGCGAACGCACGCCCGGCGTCAACGGCGCGTTCCTCAAAATCACGTTGCGCCTTAACTGCCTGTCGCAGCCGCATTATCCTGGCCGCTTCCTCCCGCGACGCGTCGTCTGCCGCGCTGTCTGCCAAAGCCGAGGCGTCATGAGCGGCCTCGTTCTTCTCGGCGTTACGAACGCTATATATGCGCTCGTTTGGGTCAACGCCGCTGGGAAGCTTTGGGGCGTCTTCTTCGGCTTTGAACCCTATGTAGTCATGTACGCTCTCTACGTTGAAGCCCGCGATGTTAAGCGCGCTCTTTGATATTCCCACAAGCGGCTCGGAGCCGTGTTTGTCGCCACCACCGCCTATTATGTAAAGGCGGGCCGGGCGTTTTTCGGGCGCTATCTCGTTAAGCACGTAGCGGCGTGCCCACTCGGGTTGGAAGCGGTCATACAGGGCCTTAAGCTGCGCCGGAGGACCCGCGAAATAAAGCGGGGCCACTATCGCGATAGCATCAACGCTTGCTAGCATATCCTTAAGCTCTACGTAGTCGTCTTTCGCGTCTGCCTCCTGGACGCAAACGCCGGTCTTCTCGCATGAGCCACAACCCACACACGGGTTTATGTGCTTTTGTGACAAGTAGAAGTGCTGCGTCTTGCCGCCGCCCTGCTTTATTCCCCGTTCGATAAGCGCGCACAGCTCTTCACATGCGTGCGACCTTGGCGAACCCGATATAAGCAGGATAGTCGGCGTCTTAACGTTTGCCTTGTCCATAGTTTTGTTTGTTTCATCTTCCATCTTTACCATGTTCTCATATTACCATGTGCGCCAAAGGCACGCTCCGTTTACTCGTCGCCTAAAAACGCCCCGGACTGCCTGCTCCAAAGCCTTGCGTATTCTCCGCCTGCGTTGACAAGGTCCGCGTGCACGCCGTCTTCTACTATGGCGCCGTGGCTTAGGACGATTATACGGTCTAAGGCCGCGATGGTGGACAGGCGATGCGCCACCACTATAGACGTACGACCGCGCATGAGGTTAGCGAGCGCATCCTGTATGAGTTTCTCGCTCTCTGAGTCCAGAGCGGACGTTGCCTCGTCTAAAACGAGTATGGGCGCGTTGGCCAGTATGGCGCGCGCTATGGCGATGCGCTGGCGCTGCCCGCCTGATAGCTTCACGCCACGCTCGCCGGTAAGCGTGTCAAAGCCGTGCGGCAACTGCTCTATGAACTCAAGCGCGTTGGCCTTGACAGCGGCGTCTTTAACCTCGCCGAAGCTCGCCGACGGCTTGCCATACGCTATGTTGTCACGCACGCTGCGATGGAACAGCAAGGGTTCCTGCGGCACGTAGGCTATCTGCTGGCGCAAGCTCACCTGGGTCACCTTGGACACGTCTTGCCCGTCTATTAATATATGGCCCCGCTGCAAATCCTGCAGGCGCAATAACAGCGTCGTGAACGTGGTCTTACCACTGCCACTGCGTCCCACCAGGCCAACGCGCTGGCCCGCTGGAATGTGAAGGTTAAAATCTGAGAAGACCTGGCTTACGCGGTCGGCGTCTTTCTCGGCGTACGCGAAGCTCACGTCGCGGAAGTCTATGTCGCCTTTGTTTACCACGAGCGGCTGTGCGTTTGGTATGTCAGCCACCAGGCGTGGCTCGTCAAGTATGGCCGTCATGTCGTGCGCGTCGCCAAAGCCGCGGTTTATGGACTGGAACAGCTGGTTAAGCCTGTTGAACTGCCCCGTAAGCGAGCTCGTATAGCTGAACACCATGACCAGGGTCCCCGCGCTTATGCCAAACCACGCGTTGCCGCCGGTAATGAACATGACTACCACTATCATTATGGCGACGGTTATAGAGCTGGTGATGGACCCACGCAGGGTGCTAGCGCGCATGCGTTTCGTGTCGGCGCGCCAGACCTCGCGGTTGGCCTTGTTATATACGTCGCGCTCGTAGTCCTCGCGCCCGTACGTCTTAACGGTAAGTATGTTGGTTATAGAATCCGACAGTTCGCCAGAAAGCGTATTCTGCGCGTGGGCCGCCGTGGCGTTTATCGGCAGGATGCGTTTATACATGAGCCAACCGGCTATTATGTACGCTACGACCAAGAACACTAGCACAATAGCATATACCGGTAATAGCGGAGCCAACACTACTATGGTGAATATGGCCGAGCATACGATTGGGAACACGGCGTAGATAAGGCTTTCGAACAACGACGAGAACGCGCTTATGAACTTTTGTGTTTGCGAGACGAGCGAGCCGCCAAAGCGGTCAGAGTGGAAGTTCATCGACTGGTTGGACAGCGTGTCGAACGCGTATGTGGCAAGCGCGTAGTTAACGCGTATCTCTAGTTTCCACACGGCGTAGTCCTGCAATTTACTGGACACCTGCCCTAAGACGTTAGCCACTATGAACGCGAATATATATGGCGCGAACACCTGCAGAACCTGGCTGGGCGCGACAGGTGATTGTCCAACACGGTCTATTATCTTCGCGACTATCCACGGGTTAACGAAGCTAAGGAATATGATGAAACCCAACGTCGCTATTACCGCCAACAGCAAAAACGGCCACGCGCGGAACATCTCGCGGCCATAATAGTATAGTGTGCGAGTGGCTATCGAACGCTTTTTAGCGGGTTTATCCGGTTTTGACATGGGCTAGTCCCTTGGCGGCGCGGCTTTGGCAAAAGTGAGCGTCCCATGCACGTTGCGCACCTCTATTCCACCAGGAAGGTGTATAGCGAAACCCGGCTGCACGCCGTTATCGATGATAGCCTCTATGTGGTCGAACGTTATACGGGCGTACGGGGCCAGTTCGGCTATAGCGCGGTTACATGCGTTGTATACCATGCGGCGCGCCAGCGGACGCGGAGAGTCAAGCAACCGTGCGTTCAGCGCAACGGCGACGTTTCCGTTTGAGCCCGCGGCGCCCGTGTAGCCTTTGTCGTCATCGCGTATGACGTCGCTTTGCCTGGCGCCGGGAACACGTGCCCCTTTGGCGCGCGCACCGGACGCACGAGGACCCGCGGCACGTCCCTTTGCCGTACGGCTTTCCGCGGTTTGTGCCGCCGTACCGCCACGACCAAGCGCAGCGCCGCCTATCCTGCGCATCAGCATGTTGGCCTGGTTCTCCATGTATACATCCTCGTCTGAAAGGATGTCTATGGTGCGTCCAAGCGTATGCAACAGGTCCGGGTTGCGTTGCTCCAGCAAGGGAATCACGTTGTGCCGCACAAAGGCGCGCTCATAGTTGGTGTCCGCGTTCGTGACGTCCTCGCGCCAGAGGGCCTGCATGTGCTTCTGCGCGCGCTTGGCGTCTTCGCCGTTTGCCAGATACGTCCTTAGCTCGTCGCGCGTGCAGTCCAGAAGCGGACGTATGACGCGGCCGTTCACATACGGTATGGAACTTAAACCCGTGCGTCCGGCGCCAACCATAACACGCATAAGGAACGTCTCTGTGCGG
>JAISJA010000019.1 GCA_031261765.1 Coriobacteriales bacterium
CAACGTCTATAGCCGCCGCTACTTCTACGCCTTCTTCGACGAGATGAAGATAAAGCCAGAATGCAGTGGCGAGAACATGGCCATCCTCATGATGGACATAGACTATTTCAAGGAGATAAACGACCAACACGGGCATCTGGCCGGAGACGCTGCCCTGCACAGGCTCGCGGGCACGTTGAGGGAACGTTTCCGTTCAAGCGACCTCATATGCCGATACGGTGGAGACGAGTTCTGCGTACTGCTTCGCGCCGACAGCGACGACGCTTACAGGATAGCCGAGGGATGCAGAAGCGATTTGGAGGAAGCGACCATAAGGCATGACGGCCAGGAGTTCTCTATTACCATAAGCATTGGCATGGCCACTTTCGACCCCGAAAGGCACCACTCGCCTGAGTCGCTATTGTCAGACGCCGACGCGGCATTGTACGCGGCCAAGAACTCCAAGCGCAATACAGTCACGCGCTTCTGCGATATGGAACATGCAATCTAAGAACAACACGGCGCTGCTTATAGTCTTAATGCTGGTACAGCTGCTATCGGCCATAGACATAACCATAGTGACGCTCGCCGTGCCAACTATAGCGAACGACCTGCATGGTTTAAGCCTCATAAGCCTCGTGTTCAGCGCGTATATGCTCGCGTCCACGATATCCACGCCGATATACGGCAAACTAAGCGACCTGTATGGGCGCAAGCGGCTTTTGCAGGTCGGGCTGGCCATATTCATGGTCGGGTCCATAACGTGCGGCATATCGCCCACTATGGAAGTCCTGGTAGCCGCGCGCGCGTTGCAGGGGCTTGGCGCCGGATCCATGTACACGCTTGCTATGACTATCGTAGGAGACGTGTTCCCTTTGGAGAAGCAAGCCCGTGCCGTGGGAATCTTATCCACCGTTTGGAGCATAGCCGGAATAGCCGGGCCATTCGTTGGCGGTTTGTTAATAGACACGCTGGGCTGGCATTGGATATTCTTCATCAACGTCCCGTTCGCCATAATAACCATAGCGGCCCTGCAGCTCATATTGAAAGAGAAGGTAGTGCCCGAGCGCCATGTACTTGACATACGCGGGGCCGTCATCTTGACGCTTGCCATAGTCGTGTTCCTGGTCGCGTTCATAATGATAGACGGTACGGACATAACGCGTGACGTGGTCTTAGCCATAGCCGCGTTCATCGTCACTTTCATCTTGCTTGTCATCTTCTACAAAATGGAGAAGCGCGCGCAAGAGCCGTTCGTGCCGTTCTACGTGTTCAACAAGTCCGTGACCATAATAAACCTGCTGGCGTTCTTATGTTCCATGGTGCTTATGTCGCTTAACGTATACCTGCCTATATACCTGCAGAACGTCCAGGGCTTCAGCGCGACCGTAAGCGGCCTTATAGTACTATCGCAGTCAGTAAGCTGGTGTTTGGTGGCACTAACGTGTGGCAAGGCCATGATGCGCTACGGACCAAAGCCGCTGCTGTTAGCGTCTAACATTATATTGCTTATATCGTGTGCTATGATGCTAGTGTTCAACGTGGACACTCTCATAATAGTGGACGTGGCCATAATATTCGTTAGCGGTATCGCGTTCGGCGGCTCGTTCACCACCGTTACGGTGGCGGTTCAAAACGCGTCTTCCGATAAGAACCGTGGCTCGGTCATGGGCGTCATGTCGCTTATGCGCAATCTTGGGAGCACCGTTGGAATAGGCGTGTTCGGCGCTATATTCAACATATGCCTTGTGGGTTATTTCCAGGCGTCTGGCGCGGGGACCATAGACCCCAACAACATATACCAGCTGGCGTCCATGAACCCGTTGGTAAGCCAGGCCCAGGTCATAGACTCTATAATGCAGGCCGTGCACACGCAGCTTATCGCGTTGGTGGTGCTTGGCGCCATAGTCGTGGTGCTGACGGCCATAATGCCAAAGGTGAGTTTCAGGAAACCCGACGCCGCAAAGGGATGAAATCCTGCGCAGCCACTTCGTGGCTCGCAGGATGACGTACCGGTATTCGTGGCTCGCGGGATGACGTAGCGGTATTCGTGGCTCGCGGGATGACGTTACATCTGACGGAGTCCGGAAAACGTGTCTATAAGTCCCAACGGTACGCGTAGCGTTATAACGGTGCCATCCTCGGTATACGTCTTGGATATGACGTTGCATTGCTCGTAGGCTATCTTTAGAAGGGAGCCCTTGTCAAACGGTATGGTTACCGTCATTAGCTCGGCCGTGGAATTAGCCGCGTCTTGGATCTTCTTCAGCAGCACGTCAAGCCCGCTACCGTCTTTCGCGGACACGAACACCGCGTCCGGGAAATCCTCCTTTAAGCTGAAGCCACCGTCGTCTAACAGGTCTATCTTGTTGAACGCTAGTATGCTAGTGATGTTCTGTGCGCCTATCTGCTCCAGCGTGTCGCGCACGGCGTCCATCTGCGCCTGCATATAAGACGCGGACGCGTCTACCACGTGCACTATGAGGTTCGCCTGTGTTATCTCCTCCAGCGTGGAGTTGAACGCCTTTATAAGCGTCGCGGGAAGCTTCTGTATGAAGCCTACCGTGTCTGTAAGCGTGAAGTTGCGTCCGTCCGGAAGCTCGGCTTTACGCGTGGTGGAGTCAAGCGTGGCGAACAACATGTCGTCGGCATACGCCACGCCCTTTGTAAGCTTGTTCAGCAACGTGGACTTACCGGCGTTGGTGTATCCGGCAAGCGCCACCTTGAACACGCCGGAACCCTGTCTTGACTTACGTTGCTGGTCGCGTTCGGCCTGCACGCGCTTAAGCTCCGCTAGCGTGCGGTCTATGCGTTTGTGCACAAGGCGCCTGTCCACCTCCAACTGGCTTTCGCCCTCGCCGAAGCGCGAGCCAACGCCGCCGCCCATACGGTTGGACGCGAAATGGCTCCACATGCCACGCAAGCGCGGCAGCAGATAGCGGTCCTGCGCCAAACGGACCTGCAGACGGCCCTCGCGGCTATTCGCTCGCATGGCGAATATGTCAAGTATTAGCGCCGTGCGGTCTATTATCTTACTTACCTTTATGTCGTGTTCAAGATTGTCTTGCTGCGTGGGTGTAAGCTCGTCGTCGAATATTATGACGTCCGCTCCAAAGCGGCCGGCCGCGCCTGATATCTCCTCTACCTTCCCTTTGCCTATGAAAGTCTTGGCGCTAAGCTTGTCGCGCGCCTGTTTGAACGTCGCCACGACCTCAAGCCCCGCGGTCTCGGCAAGGCGTGAGAGCTCCGCAAGCGAGTCGTCTATGTCCAATGCCTGCCCAAATTGTTTCACGCCAACTAAAATGGCCTTTTCTTTGGGAATGTCCGTTGAATACATCTCTTCTTTTGGCATTTAGCCCCCATCTATGAGTTAAGTTTATGGTACGCCCGGCGAGATTCGAACTCGCGGCCCTCAGATTAGAAGTCTGATGCTCTATCCAGCTGAGCTACGGGCGCATAATGCAATTATACCAGCTACAGCCTGGCGCTGGTTATAAGGTCGTCAACGTAGTCCGTGGCGGGGTCGCTTATCACGTTGTCGGGCGTGTCGTATTGCAGCAGCACGCCTTTATCCATGACCATCATCTTAGTGCCAAGGTACATGGCCTCGCGTATGTCGTGCGTGACGAACAATATCGTAATACCGGTCGTGTCATGTATGCGCTTTATCTCCTCTTGCAGCTGCCCACGGGTTATAGCGTCCACGGCGCCAAACGGCTCGTCCATTAACATTAGCGCCGGTGAGGCCGCAAGCGCGCGCGCGAAACCAACACGCTGCTGCTGTCCGCCGGAAAGCTCATCGGGGTAGCGTTCAAGCAGATCGTAGTCAAGGCCCACTATTCCCATCCATTTATGCAGGGCCTCTTCTTTATCCTCTTTCTTATAGTCCTTCCTTAGCGACGGCACGTATAATATGTTCTTCTCCACGGTCATATGCGGGAACAACGCGCTACCCTGTATAACGTATCCTATGCGCCGCCTTAACTCTATTATGTCCTGTGACTTTATATCGTTGCCGTTTATATATATGGTACCGTCATTGGGCTCTATAAGCCCGTTCACCATCTTAAGCGTGGTAGTCTTGCCGCTGCCCGACGAGCCCACTATGGTAACGAACTCGCTTTTGTCTATGGTGACGCAAAGGTCGTTTACGGCGGGCGCCGTCGCGCCTGTATGGTAATGTTTCGTCACGTGGTCAAAACGCACGGCCTCGGCGTCATTCGTGGCATCACCGCCCTTTATGGGCTCGTATAGCTCTACTGTAT
>JAISJA010000022.1 GCA_031261765.1 Coriobacteriales bacterium
CGGCTAATATAATCACGCAGCACATGGGGGCGTTCGCGGCGCTTAGCGGTGAGCCCGTTACGCAAAACGATAACAGCATATTCTCCGACAACTCAGACGAGGACGGATCCATTTTGGACAAGCAGGTGGAGGACCTCAACCTCAGCGTCCGTTCGTACAACTGTTTGAAACGTGCCGGTATCCATACGGTGCGCCAACTGCTTGACTTCAGCGAGGACGACTTACTTAATATCCGCAACTTCGGTACGAAGTCAATAGACGAAGTCAAGGAGAAGCTCGAAGAGATGGACATGGGACTTAAGAACTCATAGAAAGCCAGGTATTGAATCATTTGGCACCGTGGCAACCGCTCATTGGCCCTAAGCCAACTTCGCGGTTTCCACAGCACCAACTGAAATCAATCCTTGACTTTCTACAATAATCAGATTGAAAGGCAACTATGAGACATTATAAGAAGGGACGCAAGCTTGGCACGGACGCCAGCCACACGAAGGCTATAAAGAAAAGCCTTTGTGTCGCGCTCTTTACAAATGACCGTATAAAGACAACGCTTGAGCGCGCAAAGGAAATACGCGGCGACGTGGACCGTATAGTCACGCTTGCGAAGCGCGGAGACGTGCATTCCCGCCGTCTTGCCATAGCGCGCCTTGGCGATAAGGACCTTGTCGCAGAGGTATTCGAGAAAGTGGCCCAGGGCATGTTCAAGGACCGCCCTGGTGGTTACACCCGCATATACAAGCTGGGAAAACGTCGTGGCGACTCAGCCGTAATAGTGCTTATGGAGCTTGTTGAGGAACCATATAAGAAGGGCGGCGCCAAGAGCACCGCGCCTAAGCCCGGCGATAGCGGCAAGAAGCCCGCAAAGAAGGCGAGCGGCGCAGAAAAGGAGACTGCGAAAACCGCCGATGCCAACGAGGATGCGCCCACAGGCGAGGATGATGTGAAAGAGGATTCAGGCGACGCCGTAGAGGAGACCGCGGCAAAAGACGCGGACGCAGACGACGCTGCGGCTACAGAAGAGGAGCCTGCCAAGGCAGACGACACCGATAAACCCGGCGACGCCGCGCCTGATGACGAGGCCGCAGCCGATGACGAGTCCGTTGACGATAAGACGGATGAGCCAGGAAAATAACATAGATTATGACACGTGCCTTGACGAGCTGCTTGCCGTCAAGGCACCGTCACGTATTGGGGCTAAGGACTCGACTCTTTACGCGCAGATTCCCGGCGCGCAAGACTTTGCCTCAAAATTCATGGGATGGGCAGATCTGGCGTCTGACCCGCCATTCTCACTAAACGAATTAAAAGCGGTTGCTGACGGTATAAAGCTTGAGGGGCTTAACGCCGTGGTACTGATAGGGCAGGGCGGTTCGTCGCAGGCTCCAATGACCATAACCAAGCTTAACGAAGTCGCGCTTTGCGGGAACCCCGAAGTGGAATTCCGCACCATGGACTCGCTTTCACCGGTGTTCGTGAACCATATACTGGGATCAAGCGATCCGGCGCATACGTTATATATCGTCTCGAGTAAATCAGGCTCTACACTTGAGCCGCTTTCATTAGAGAAAGTGGCCTGGCAGTACGTCACGGGCCATCTAGGGACCGAGGGAGCCGCGAAGCGTTTCGTGGCTATAACCGATCCAGGAAGCGGCCTTGAGGCTATGGCGCACGAGAAGGGCTATCGTTTCGTGCTTCCCGGCTGTGTTGACGTAGGCGGGCGTTTCTCCGCTTTGTCGGTTTTCGCGTTGTTCCCCGCGGCGCTCGTTGGCATAGACCTTGTGGGCGTTCAGCAGGCTGCCGCAGACATGCAGGCAAGATGCACGCAAGATACCGCTGATAACCCGGCTGCCGAGCTCGCGGCTTTCCTGTATGGTAACTATCTGGCCGGGCGTGACAAGCTCTCATTGGTCATGCCGTCCACAGGACAGGTTTTCGGCCTTTGGCTGGAGCAGATAATAGCGGAGTCGCTTGGCAAAGACGGCAAGGGCATACTGCCGAACGTCGAGGTTGACGCTAGCATACTAGCCCTACCGCATGATGACAGGTGCGCTATAACGTATGACGTGGGCCGCGTTAAGGGCTTCGGCGAGTCCGTCAGCCATTTTGATAAAGGCACGCCCGTTAAGAACTTCTCGTTATGCTCAATAGACGACGTGTTCGCACAGTTCGTGTTGTGGGAATACGCCATAGCTTTCCTGGGGCTGCTCATGCAGACAGATCCGTTCGACCAGCCTGACGTAGAGGACACGAAGAAGCGCGTTCGCGAGCTGCTTGCCAACCCACACGCCAAAAAGACGGCCGCTGACGATTATCTGCAAATCGATATGTCGTCGGACGACTATATAAAGACCGTCCGTATAAGCAACGCGCTGCTTGAAAGCGATTGCGGTAACGGCGCGGCCGCGGGCGCGGACGAGGCCTTGCGCTCGCTCCTAAGTTCTATTAAGCATGGCGACTACTTCTCGCTTAACGCTTTTCTGCCATTTCGCGGTTATGGGCGCCGCGAGGCCCTGGAGCGTATACGTAACCGTGTCGCGTCACGTCTTGGTGCGGCGGCATGCCTTGAGATAGGCCCACGCTATTTGCATTCCACGGGACAGTTACATAAAGGAGGCCCTAATACCGGGGTGTTCCTGTATATCTCTGCTGGCGAGGACAACGACATATCCGTTCCGGGCGAGGATTTCACGTTGGGGGCGCTTGCTACCACGCAAGCTCGTGGTGATTTCGAGGCGCTTTGCAGCCGTGGCCGCAGGGCGGTAGCCGTGCATCTCGCATCCAATGGCTCAGAGACGCTGTCGCGCTTCGCTGACCGTGTATGTGCGGCTGTCTCAGCCTGCTGCAACTGACTATTTCGTCATTCCGGGCTTGACCCGGAATCTACGCACCCATTTACGTCGCCCTCAGGTTTGGCGCCGTAGGATCCACTCATTGCACATAAGGCAACTTTAGTGGCCTTCGCCGGCGGTCATCTTCATAGCGTGCTCTAATTGGTCGTATACGGCGTCCCAGCACTCCTTGGCCGCTTTCTCGCTACCTGGGAAGTTTATCACCAACGTCTTATTACGTTGCATCGCGATAGCGCGGGACAGCATGGCGCGGCGCGTGTGCTGCATGGAGCTTGCTCGTATGGCTTCCGCTATGCCCGGGACCTCGCGCTCGCAGACGTCACGCGTCGCCTCTGGCGTCACATCAGACATCGAAAGCCCGCTGCCGCCGCACGTGAGTATTATATCTGAGCCATCGTCAGACGCCGCGACAATGGCGTCTGCTATGGCCTTGCGGTCGTCTTTTACGACAACATGGCCGGCTACGTTCCAGCCCTGCTCCTTTATACGGGCCTCCAGCGCCGCGCCAGCGGTATCTTCTGCTAGCGTACGAGTGCTAGAGCATGTTATTATAGCAATGTTCAAGATAATTTCCTTTCATTTCGCGTATTATTCGCAGGTCATTTTTGGACCATTGGTTTGAGTGCATAAGCAATGAGAAACCGACCGAAGTTGCCTCCGTGCAATAAGGAAGGGTTATCATTGCTTAGGTGCCAAACCAATGGCCCAAAAGCCGAGTCATCGGTTCCAAACGCCCGACTTGCCGCCTTCTTTGTGTAGCAGCCGTATCTCGCCTATCTCCATACCACGGTCTACTGCCTTGCACATGTCGTAAACGGTTATGCACGCTATGCTGGCTGCCGTGATCGCCTCCATCTCTATGCCGGTCTTGCCGCTGCATTTTAACGTGGCTACCACGTGTATCCCAACGCGTCCGTCTTCGCGCCCGCCGGCGCTCACCGGTTCAAGCTCCACGGCGCTTTTAGTTATGTTAAGTGGATGGCAAAGCGGTATGAGGCTGCTGGTCTGCTTGGATGCCATTATACCGGCTATGCGAGCGGTCGCGAGCACGTCGCCTTTCGGCGCGTTGCCTTCCACTATCATATCAAGGGTCTCCGGCTTCATGGAGATGAACCCTTCGGCTATGGCTATGCGCTCCGTTATATCCTTCGCGCCAACGTCCACCATGCGCGCCTGCCCCTTTGAATCTATATGTGTTAACTCTGCCATTGCGTTCCTTCCGTCTTCCTTTTATGCCGTCCACACAGCCTCTAACCGCCTATCTGCGACATTTGCCGTGCCGTTCCCACCCTGTCGTGATGCTCGTCCGGCTTTGCCCCCAAAGCCGTTCTTATAGCTTCTCGTACGCCGTCGTCGTCACCAGCGCGTAACGCGCCCTTAACGTCGTATTCGTCGTCCGAGAACAAACAGGGCCGTATCTTGCCGTCCGCCGTCACGCGCAGCCTGTTGCACTCGGCGCAGAAGTGACGTGAAAGCGCGCTTATGAAACCCACGGTCCCCTTCGCGCCTTCAAAATGGTAATACGATGCCGGGCCCCAACCCTCCGGCGCGTCGGTCCCGTTATTTGTTCCTTGTCCGCCGGTATCCGCTTCGTCGCGCCCGCCGTTATCCGCTTCACTTCGCGCCTCGCGTCCGTCATCGCCCGTTTCGCCGCGCGTGCCTTGTGCGTCGCCGTGTTTGTCGTCACCTTTGTTTATCTTTATGAGCTTGCCCATGCCGGCCGCGATAGCGCGTTCGTTAACCATGTCTAAAAGCTCGTCGTTAGGTATCGTGTCGTCGCGTGTCCAGTTAAGGCCACCGTCTTCGCTCTCGTCGCCTATGGGCATGTACTCTATGAAACGCACGTGCAGGGGCCTGTCCACAGACAGCCGCGCGAACGCTAAGACATCCTGGTGCAGGCTACGCACGACCACGCTGTTCACTTTCACGGGCGAGAAACCCCATTTTAGCGCCGCGTCAATACCGGCGAAGACGTCCTCTATATTGCCCCAACGCGTTATATACCTGTATTGGTCCGCGTCAAGCGTGTCAAGCGATATGTTAACGCGAGAGAGTCCCGCCGCTTTCAGCTCCGAAGCCATCTTGGGCAAAAGGATTCCGTTGGTCGTAAGGGCCACGGACTCTATCCCGTTTATCTTCGTTATGGAATCTATGAGGTCAACTATGCCGTGCTGTACCAACGGTTCACCGCCCGTAAGCCGTATGCGCTTGAAGCCCATGCCGGCCGCGACACGTACGAAGCGCTCGATCTCCTCCATGCGCAACATGGCGTCATGGCCCTTCGACGGCACACCTTCCTCCGGCATGCAATAACGGCAGCGCAGGTTGCATCTGTCAGTCACGGATATGCGTATGTAGTCTATCTTGCGACCATGTGAGTCGTATGGCATTGGCTCTGCGCCCTTCCTTTGCTTCTATGGACGCCAGTCGGCGTTACGGTCGGAGTTAGCGTCGGCGTTATGGTCGGCGTTACTGTCGGCGTTAGTTATCCTTGTTTAAGGATACTACATTCCGCGCACCGCCTGTCCGCGCACCGCCTGTCCGGGAAGGCTATCGGGAAAACCGTTTACGTATACGACCTATGACCCCAAGCGCGGCGTCTGTCTCTGGTATACGGAAGAGCCTGCATAGCGCGAATATGATTATGAGGCCAACGCCGCCATATATAACGACGGCCAGAACGCCACCCAGAATTCCGCTCCCAAGCGGTAGGAAATACAGCGCTACAGCCGCTAGCCCGGCTCCTATGGCCGTGGCCAAAAGCGCGCGTACGCCAACCGATATGGCGTGCCCCGCGCCTATGTGCCCTATGCTGCGCTTCAATATTATCAGCAGGATTATAGACGTGACCGTATAGTAAATGAAGTCCGCGGCCGGAACGCCGGCGAGCCCTAACGCCCCCTGGTTGCATAGCAGCGCGTACATGGCGCATTGCACCGCGCATAATATGACGCAAACGACAGCGAAACGCGTGAAGCGCCTTATGGCCGCGTATACGTTGAACAGATACATCTGTATGGCATACGACGGAAGCACCAAGACCCAAAGCGACAGTATGTAACCCACATATTGCACGTCGCTGGCGTTGAACGCCCCGGCCCTGAATATCTGCATTATAGGCCCGGCAAGAACGCACATCAAACCGGCCAGCGGTATTATCAAAAGTAATGTCGTCGATAAACCCATGGACAAATGCCGATTGAACTTCGCCTTGTCGCCGGACGCCATGGCGTCGCTCATCTCGGTGAACAACGCGCGCGACAGGGAAACGGCTATTATGCCATAAGGCAGTTGGAACCACGTCCAGGCGTAAAGCAAGGTGGACGGCCCGTTGTCCCCGGTCTGCAGCGAGAACGCGTTTCGACAAGTGAACGCTACCAGCGTGCCAAGTATGTATACAACCATGGGAATGCCCACTTTCACGGTCTCTATGAAAGCCGGGTCCCTGAAGTTTATCTTCAACACGTATTTAAAGCCCATGCGGATAAGCGCCGGTATCTGCACCACAAGCTGTACCACAACGCCAAGCGTCGTACCTACCGCCAACACGGTCAACGCTATCGTGGGGTTGATGTTATATAAGGGTATATAACATATAAACGATGCTATCGTAACAATATTATTGAACGCTGGAGCCAGCGACGGCAGGAAATACACCCTGTGCGCGTTAAGTATGCTCGTTACCACGCCGCATAGTCCGTAGAACAGCATCTGGAACGCGAATATGCGGAAGAAGAACACGGCGTATCCGAACACCTCAGAACTGGACTCCACGGTAAACGTCTGCGTCGATATAAGCTCTGGGGCGAATATGGCGCCTGCCAGTGACAACGCCCCCATGATGATTATGACTATATTCAGGAGGTTAGACCCAAAGCGGTCGCCGCCCTCTTTGCCCTGTGTCTCTACCTGCAGCAGATACAGCGGTATGAACGCGGCGTTAAGGAGCCCTCCTGCAACAAGGTCGTATATCATGTTGGGCATGTTGTTGGCAACCTGGTAAGCGGACGTTATGACCGTATTGCCAAGCGCGAAGGCCATTGCCCACGTGCGTGCCAGCCCCGTGACCCTTGACGCCAACGTGGCGACTGACATAAGCAAAGTAGATTTCGCGACAGACGGTTTATTGCCTGGATCCGCATTCGCAGCCGTCGTGTCGGCCGTTTCACCATGCTGCATTTCGTAGTCCGTTTCTGGTTTTGACATATTTATATGATACCGATTTGACATATCGCCCGTGAACTGTGATACTGTTTAAGTCAGATAAATATTTCTGCTGCCAAAGACAGCCGGTGCTCGTAGCTAGCATGCGAGCGTAATAGGATGTGGACATCCTGCCTGCCGAGGTGGTCGTGAAGTTCATATTACAACGACTTATACGGCCTTCGCTTATGGTGGCGAGGGTCGTTTTTTTACGGCCCGTAACAAGGCCGAGGAGGTGAGAACATACAGATATGCCAAGTCAGGAGAAACTTGATGTAGTGTCCAAGATCAAAGAGGACATCCAGGGCGCGGACAACGTCTGGATAGTGGATTATCGTGGCCTTACCGTCCAGCAATCAGAGGAGCTAAGGCGCAATATCCGTGCGCAGGGCGCGGCCTACAAGATCTACAAGAACTCGCTTACAGAGTGCGCTTTGCGCGAACTTGATATGCCGGATCTGGGCGACATGCTAGAGGGCCCTTCCGCTTTCGTGTTCGCTACTGGTGACCCCGTTGGGTCTGCCAAGGCGCTTAAGGACTTCGGCAAGGACCATGAGGCGCTTACTTTGAAAGGCGGTCTTATGGGCGGCAAGGTCGTCGCCATGGAGACAATCCACTCGATAGCTGACCTGCCAAGCCGTGAGGAGTTGCTTGCGAAGCTGTTGGGCACGATAAGTCGTCCGATGCAAGGTATCGTAAGCGTCTTGAACGCGGTACCGGAGAAGTTCGTACGCACTTTGGACGCGGTCGCACAAGCCGCGGCCTAGACACGCCGGTTTGGCGCCTAAGCTTCCATAAGCCTTCCTCATTGCCGAAGGCAACTTCGGGAAGTCTTATGTCGCTTACGCACTCAAACCGACACGTCTGAAGATTTTATATGTAAAATACCGGGACAGCCTTAAACGGGCGGGCCCCACAAACCAAAAAGGAGTTTTAAAATGGCAGTAACGAAAGACGAGATAGTAGAGGCATTGAAGGAAATGCCAGCGCTTGAGCTCTCAGAGCTCGTAAAGGAGCTTGAGGACGTATTCGGCGTGTCAGCTGCAGCGCCGGTAGCCGTGGCGGCAGCGCCGGCAGCCGGTGGCGCCGCAGAGGCCGCTGAGGAGAAAACCGAGTTCGACGTAGTGCTCGAGGGCTTCGGTGACAACAAGATCGCCGTCATCAAGGCCGTACGCGAGGTAACGAGCCTTGGCCTTAAAGAGGCGAAGGACCTTGTGGAGAGCGCGCCGAAGACCGTAATAGAAGGCGCTAAGAAAGAAGACGCCGAGGAAGCCAAGAGCAAACTCGAGGACGCCGGTGCGGCTGTCACGCTTAAATAACGATTAAGCACACGTGGAACTGGTATTAGCAATAATAGTCGGTATAGTGGGAGGCTTCGTAGGAAGCCTCCCATTCATCATTACGCGCACCAGACTGGAGAAACGCCTTCCGTCTGACGCGAGCGGCAGCATTATCGTCGGAATGGTTGCCACATTCGTTTCTTTTGTTATCATGGGTATAGAAATCTTTTTGTGCTGGCTTGTCGCACGTGTTTACCTTTTACCGTTTGCGCTTGTGGCCATCGCTGTGTTCATCATAGTGATGTTAGGATATACTATGCTGCTGGTACGTAGATTTAAATGATTTATAGGAAGGGATAGAGGAGCAAGGTTTGAACCCTCTGGACAGTTTAAAAGATGAAGTAAGTTCGCTTATCAGTACGCTTGCCGGCCAGAACATGGCTGGTTCTACAAATGATTTCGCGACCGTCCTTACAACGTATACGCCGTTTATATTTCTGATTCTCATCCTGGTGCTCGTAGTGGTGTTCGTAGCCAAAAAGCAACTCGCGCTCGTACCCAGGAACCGTTTCGTAGGGGCCATAGAGTATTTCTTCGATTTCACGCAGGACAATGTCGGCCGTGGCGTTATGGGCGCCGACGCGAAGAAACACGTTCCGTTCCTCGCGACGCTGTTCATATATATAATCCTTGCCAACCTCATAGGCCTGATCCCCGGTTTCAAAGCCGCTACCGGTGTTATGGGCACGACGTTCGCGTTAGCGCTCATCTCGTATATCTACTATACAGTGCAGGGAATCAAGGCACGCGGTGCCTGGCACTATATAAAGTCAATTGGTCCGTCCGGCATAAAGCCGTGGCCTCTAAACGCCTTCATATGGGTGCTGGAACTCATCTCTAACCTGCTACGCTTGCTTACGTTGGCAGTCCGACTTTTCGCCAACATGTTCGCGGGCCATATCCTTTTAGGCACAGTGTCCATCTTGGCCACGCTGTTCCTTATGCCGCTTATCCAACAGATCTCAGGCGGTGCCTTCCTTATGGCCGGCGCCAGCTTGCGGTGGATGGTATTGCTTATAGTCCTGTACGCGCTGGAGTTATTCATGGCCGTCATACAGGCTTACGTGTTCGTAATGCTCTCAAGCGTGTATATCATGCTTGCGACGCAGGAGCACTGATTTTGGTACTGCCCGGGTAACACCGGTTTGTATAGAAGAAAGAAAACATGTAAGAAGTGCCGGGGAAAAGCCCTGGTCTGAGTTAAGGAGGAAGTTG
>JAISJA010000038.1 GCA_031261765.1 Coriobacteriales bacterium
TAAAAGTATATGTTGTCCTGCCCAATGAACTGATAAGCCCGTGCGTCAGCGCCGGTCCAATAGTCGCGCCAGCTATCGCCCTGAAGGCGCTTTGTGAAGCTTATAGGCGCCCATAGCGATTCGGGCCAGCACCATACCGTAAGTCCGTCAGTCTGTTTTCCACTCGTGTTATCCGTTAATGAAGGCGCCGGAACACCCCAGTCTATATTGCCGGTTATACGAAGCGGTACGAGTGCTTTACCCGTGCGGAAGCGTACGCCAGCCTTGCTCAGTATTTCACGTGCGGCGTCGCGCGCGGCAAGGTCTGCGAACTCGAGTTCGAAGGAAGCCTTTCCCTTTGGAACCGGCCTGTATGTATGCGCTGGCATTTGCGCCGCAAGCGCGTCGTATTGTTCCTGGAATTCCTGTTTCACGTATATGATTGGCGGTACGAGGAATTCGTCTATGGTCTGCGACACGACCTGCCGCGTTATACCATCGTTTGCTATCATGCTAATGTAATCGCGTAGCTTATCCGAGAACTCCGGCAGTTTGAAATACCAGTTATATACCGGGCGCATGGATGGCGCCTCACCGCTTATGGTGCTCTTAGGCGCTATAAGTTCCTCGGGGGAGTATTGATGCCCCAGCTCGCATTCGTCTGCCCAGGCGCGTTCTGACTTACAACCCTGTACGGGGCAACGGCCAACGACTTGTCGTCCGTTTAAGAACGTACCTGCCGTCTCGTCATAGAATTGCTTAGTCTCGTCAAGCTCCAAAAAACCGCCGTCATGCAGCTTGCGTATCACCTCAGCGGTCATCTCGTTATGTATGGCCGCGCTCTTGCCAATACCTGATCCTTCAAATACGTCCAACGATATGTCATAGTTAGCCAACGCTTCTGCCTGCGCCTTGTGATTGCGCATGACGTAGTCGGCTATAGTGCCGTCAAATTCACCGGACTCCACTAGCTTACGATATCCCTCGTCTATGGGAGAGCCGTAACAGTCGGTGCCGCTTACGATCTGGACGTTGTCTGCGCCTATGCGGTCGCGCATGAAACGCGCGAAACAGTCAGCCGGTACGAACACTCCGCCCACATGCCCAAAGTGCAGGTTCTTGTTACCATATGGCATTCCCGCGGTTATTACCGCACGTTTAGGGAATTCCGGACGGGTATTATCTTGATTGTTACTCATTATATTTTCCTTATATATCTTAAATATGTACTAGTTATATTATAAGCAGATAGCAGTATTGTTTTTATTTTTTTATGTCCATATAACTATGATAACGCTGGCGTCGTGCAATTAACATAGCAGGCTTGAGAGTGTATACCTATATTATTACAGGTTCTGGGGTGCGAGCGCGTATGCTCGGGCGCCCTTTTGCGCGGCTGAGCGCGAGCCGGGGCCCCAGGCTCTGGAATGATATAGGTATACACTCGTAAAGTCAGAGTTAATTTTCCAATAACGCAAGTGCGTTATCAATACGTGATATGGCGTCGCCGCGTTTAAGCAGCGCTATGGACTCGAAGAGCGGGGGAGAGACCATATTGCCGCAAATGGCAACGCGCAGCGCCTGGAACACGATCCGTGGTTTAACGTCCAGCTGCTCGGGTATGCCACGCAAAGCATCCTCAACGTCTGGCATCTGCCACGCGAGCGCGTCGTTGTCCAATGCCGTACGCGCGTGCTCAAGCGACGCCTTTGCGCTGTCCCGCAGGCTTTCCTTCAGCAGGCACTTATCAACGGATTTGTCGTCTAAAGGCACGGCGTCGCCACAAAAGAGATAAGCCGTCATTGGGGCGGCTTCGGCCATGGTATGTATGCGCTCTGCCACAAGCGGATAGATAGCCTCGTACCAACCGCGGTTAGCGTCTACGTCTGGCGCGTCAGGCACGCCTTCAAGATACGGTGCCCACGCGTCTACGAACGCGGCGGCGCCCATCTGCTTTATGTATTCCTGGTTCATCCAGTTTAGCTTGTCAACGTCGAATATAGACGGGTTCTTGGATATGTGTTTCAGCGAGAAGTTCTCTACTAGCATGCTATCGTTTATCAACGTTGTTTCACCATCAAGCGACCATCCTAGCAAGGCAAGATAATTGCGTAGCGCCTGTGGTAGATAACCGGCGTCCCTGTATTCCTCTACGCCAACTGAGTTACGGCGTTTCGACAGCTTCTTACCGTCGGTGCCATGTATCATTGGCAGATGCGCGAACTGCGGAACGTCATATTCCAGTGCCTCATATACAAGTATCTGCTTTGGTGTATTAGACAGGTGGTCATCACCGCGTATGACGTGCGATATGCCCATAGTTGCGTCGTCTACACAAACCACGAAGTTATACGTTGGAGTTCCGTCCGAGCGCGCGACTATGAAATCGTCAAGCTGCGATATGGGCGTCGTCACGCTGCCATATACCGCGTCTTCAAACGTTATGTCTCCACGCGCGTCCGGTATCTTAAGGCGCCACGTGTGCGCTTCGCCGGCCGCTATGCGGCGCGCCGCTTCGTCGGGCGCAACGCCACGGCACGTTCTGTCGTATCCCATGTTAGGCGATTTAGCGGCGCGCGCGGCCTCGCGTTTAGCCGCGAGCTCCTCGCTAGTGCAAAAGCAAGGGTACACCGCGCCTTTTGCCTTTAGCGTCTCCAGCGCTTCTGCGTATATGTCCATGCGCTGTGTCTGGAAATACGGTCCCGCGTCTCCGCCGACCTTTGGGCCTTCGTCCCAATCAAGCCCAAGCCATTCCATAGAACGCAATATCTGCCGCACGTTCTCTTCCGTTGAGCGTTCGGGGTCAGTGTCTTCTATGCGTAATATGAACTTACCGTTATTATGTTTGGCGAACGCCCAATTATAAAGCGCCGTACGGGCGCCGCCTATGTGTAACATCCCCGTAGGGGACGGTGCGAAACGCACTCGTATGGGCTTTTGCGTGCTATCTGGCATGTTGCATTATCACCTTATCCGTCCGTGTCTTCTTATTCAAACGTTTACGTGTATATAGTATAGCAGCGCCGGTTAACACTAGCATGATAGCTAGTATCGCGATTTGCCACACGTTGTCGCCGGTCTGCGGCGCGCTGCCGCCATCTATGTCGTTTATAGCCGCGACGCTTGGAACGGCTGGAGCGGCCGGGCTAACGCCACCGCCCGTGCCACCGATCGTCCCGCCACCGCCCGCGCTGGACGGATTTACCGTAAGCACTTGTGCGTCTCCAGCAGACGTAGTACCGCCGTTAAGCGTCGCGCTGTTTGCGGCGTCGCTGTTAAGCAGTAATATCTGTGACGTCGTATTGGCACGGGCAGTATATCCTATGGTTCCTGTTCCATCATCATAGAATGCCCCGCGTATGGGTGTCATGACGCCGGTGTAGTCGGCGCCGGGTTTGAAGCCGGTGTAACTTGAACTGTCCAACGGCGTTACCTGGGTGCCTGAAGCCATGGCCGTCAGGCTGCCTTCGCCGCTCACAGCCACTGAAGAAGACGAGCTTGTTGTGGCCATGGGTGTCACGGCGGGATACGTTGGCACCTCACTTGTCACCGCGTTAAGAGTGCCTGGAGTAAACGAGATGTCAGGTGAAAGCAGGTCGAACGGCACGTTGTCAACCTCGTCTATCACCCTGTTGGAAATCGGGCTTGAGAAGTTCCCTGTTGTGGATACACCATGCGCGGCCAGATATGCCGCCAGCTCTATTCGGGTGCTTTGAACGGATATCTTTATCGGACAAGAGCTTTTACCTGCAAGGTTGAACCCCAACTGGTTAAGGGGGATAGTGGCTACTATCGTCGAGTTATTCACTTGACCCGTATAATAAGCGCTTGAGCCATTTACGGGCAATGCGTCGTTAGCGGCGGCAGAAGACGGGTTCGTGACGTTCTCTACCGCAAGGGAATTGCGGTCTTTGTCACCGGCGATAAGATACATCTGCGTGCCTTCGTCGCTGTCTATCTTTATCGAGAACAAGCTACCGCTGGGGGCATTAGCTATGCTGGGCAGGTTGCCGTACGTCTTTATCGCTATGTTAAGGCTGCCTTGTGTAGGGTCGCTGAACAAGTTAGCGGTAGTCGAGGCAGCCACGTACTGCAAGTCAAAGGAGTCCGCATACGTCTGGCCGTATCCTAACGGGAACAACGCGCGTTCATCGTTGGATAAACGCGGGCTTATGCCTTCGCTGGTGAGCACCATGGGCGCCACCATTGACCTGAAAGCCTGGGGGTTATCGTCATTTTCAGAAACACCGCTGCCGCTAAGCGATATCTCTCCGGTTATGTCACTTGTCGTGCCATCGCCGGATACGACGTTAGTGGTGGCAACCGTGTTAGAGACCGGGCACGGACTTGCCGCTACGGCGACGCGTATGTCGGGGGCGCTGGCGGTATTCACGAAGTCCAGTGTGCCGGAAGCCTCCGCCTCGTTCTCATATGGCGATCCTTCGCTCTCAACCATATGCGACGGCATCTCGTTTATGCCATACGTGGGATCCAGCGTATGTTGCATGTCGGCGCGCGTGCAGTTAAGCGTGACGTTAACCGTGGCGGTGCTCTGCGCGGCTACGCTAACCGAAGACGGGCTCACGCTATAAGAGACACCGGGCATTGACATTATCGGGTTGTAGCTAACGTTATATGTTTGCGCGGATGTGCCAAGGTTCTGTAACGTCACGCTCTTCGTAACGCTCGCCGTCGCATCTGACACGTCAACGACGCCAAACGACAGGCTAACGCACTGCGGTGTACTCGTGTTATATGCTATCACGCTTTTATCGCATGCCTGCGATGGATCTATGCGACCGGTTCCTGCCCTGAAAGGCGAGTATGTTTGAGCTCCGCCCGGCGTAGTAACGTTATGCGTCGCCGTGCTCATAAGCATGTCTTTCAGCTGTGCGGCGGTTAAGTCCATGCCGTTTGACGCCGCGGCTTGCAAGGCCACGGCCGCGCAGCCGGTGGCGAATGGTGCCGCCATGGACGTGCCTGACATCTGCGTCGTCACGGGATCCGTGTTGGAGCTCGCGGATATGACGTCAACGCCCATGGACGTGATGTCGGGCTTTATGGTCGCGTTGTCGCCATAAAAGCCACCGCGCGACGAGAACATGCTCATGGCTCCGGCAAGCGAGGAGACATAGTTTTGCACGAATCCGTTATCGGGGTCAAGCTGCATGGTATATGTGCTACCCGCCGCGACTCCGGTATTTATCTTGTTGATAAGCGCCGTGCCTACCTCGTTGGACACTATGGCAAACGGAAGTGCGCCATTATAGCCTGTATAGACCTCTGACGTGGGATCGGGATGATAGGTGTATCTTTGCGCGGCAAGGTCTACGGACACGCTTAGGATACCTTTGGCTCCGGCCGTCTTCAAGGAGTTGGCAGCGTCGTTCGTAGCGTCGTCTGATACGACGTCTTGGAAACCCGCGCTCGCCACGCCGCCAAGGCCGGCGGGGAACACCACGTATTTACCGTTCATGTTCGCTAACGCTGTGGGCGTGAACGCGACGGATCCTCCTGTCAACTTGCCCGTCTGCGCGTCTGTGCTACCGGGCGTCACCGTGACGTCGTCCGGTTGGCATACGTATACGCCGTAATAGTTGGCGTCGGCGGCGTTCCCTGGCTGGCTAAGGTATTCAGGCAGGTACCAACCTGCTAGCTTTATGCCGTCAAATCCATTGATAGCCGTTGTCGTTTGGCTGCCTGCGGCAAGTTCATTAAGGCCTATTACGCGGCCGTAGACCTGGTTCCCGCTTGAGGCCGCCGCTACGGCCAATACGCTGTCCGTATTAGCGCTGGACGTTAACACGTTCGCATAATCGGCTGAGTTACCTGCCGATATAATCGGCAGGCATCCCGCGGCGACAAGCTTGTTCATCCATGTTTGGGTGTCCGGGTCCGTATAGTAGAAGTCCGGGCTGCCAAACGACATGTTCAGCGCGCTTATCTTGTCGGCGGGAGTGAGCACGCCGTCGCAACCCATTTGCGTCTCCCCGTCGTTCCTGTCGCATTTCTCGTTATGCTCTATGATCCATTCGTATGCGGCGTCTGCGTTACCGTTTAATGTCGAGCCGGTGTCTCCTCCCACTTTCATGAAATACAACCCGGCGCTGGGCGCTGAGCCAGGGCCTATGAGGAACGTTGAACCATCGGTTAGGCTCTCGCTGGAGATATCATAGCTTCCGGTATATCGGCTGCCGTCAAGGGCCGTACCATACCCGCATGCGGTAGCGGCAACGTGCGTCCCATGCGTGCTTTGGGCTAATGTTATAGGATTCAGGTCGTATGCGTACGTCTGGCCGGCTTCGTCGGTTGTGCTGGGAG
>JAISJA010000047.1 GCA_031261765.1 Coriobacteriales bacterium
CAACTTCACGACAGGCGCCGTGCTCATGATGGCTTTCTCGAAGATCGCCGCCAGGTATTTTCCTGACGCAGAGGTCTTGGAGTTCCATCATAACGGAAAGAAGGACGCGCCAAGCGGCACTGCGATGATGACTGCACAAAGCATAGCAAGCGAGCATGCTAGTGCAGGCGTAACGTCCAACGCACCCGGTAGCGAGACCGAACTTGATGGCGCGGCAGGGGCCAGAGGCGCCAATATAGATAGCGTACCCGTGCACTCCATACGTTCAGACGGGTTCGTTGCCTCACAGGAAGTCATATTCGGATCCGCTGGGCAGACACTGACCATACGCCACGATTCCATAGAGCGCACGTCATACATGCCTGGCGTGCTTCTAGCCATACGTTCGGTGGGAAGCCGCAGCGGGCTTATAGTAGGCCTTGAGAACCTCATGGGCCTTTAAGCCGGCTTATCGGCACAATGATTGCGATATAATGTAGTCCATATGCACTATTACGAAGTTTTAACGTTGAAGGAAGCGCATTATGAGTGAGCCTATATTCGGTCGGTTCATACCGGCCATGATTACACCGTTCGATGCCGAACTGGCACTTGACTTGGACCGTGCCGAGCAGCTTGCGGATAAGTTGATCGGCTCCGGTTCTGATGCCTTGGTAATAAGCGGCTCTACCGGCGAGGCGCCTACTTTAACGCAGCAAGAGAAACTCGATTTGTTCTCCGCGTGCGTTAGCGCTTCGGCAAAACGTGTGCCGATAATAGCGAACGTAGGCAGCAACTGCACCGCGGATTCCGTTGAGTTCGCGAAGAAAGCGGCGGCTTTAGGGGTAGACGGGTTGCTAACCGTCGTTCCGTATTACAACAAACCCACGCAAGAGGGCATATACCGGCATTTTTCCGCCATAGCGGCCTCGGTTGACATACCTATCATCCTTTATAACATCCCTGGACGCTCTGTCGTCAACATGGACTCAGACACTACTATTAAGCTAGCAAACGACTGTGACAATATAATAGCCATAAAAGAGGCCAGCGGCCGTTTTGACCAGATCTTAGAGATCATAGAGGGCGCGCCTCGCGACTTCAGCGTCTATTCCGGCAATGACGACCAAACGCTGGCTATGATGAAACTGGGGGGAACCGGCGTGGTTTCCACGGCGGGGAACGTCGCGCCTGAACGCATGAAAGAGATCGTAGAGCTGGCTGCGGCAGGTAAATGGAACGAAGCCGAGAAAGCACATGAGGCGCTTGACCCGTTAATGACCGGGCTTTTCGTGGTTTCTAACCCGATACTGGTCAAAGCCGCAATGAAGCTTATAGGTTTCGATTGCGGAGGACTTCGTCTGCCGCTTACAGACGCCACAAGCGAGCAGATAAACGAATTGGAGCTTGCGATGAAGCAAGCTGGAATATAGTTTTTCATCCCAAGTGGAGGGAATAACAAGAAAGTAGAAATATTTAATGAAGCAAAACGAAGCGATTAACAAAACAGGGAACACTAACAACAGCAAGAAAACAAACAAACACGATGACCGCAAGAGCGGTGGGGACAGTAACAAGAACCATAGGAACGTCTCGCCAAAGCAGATACAGAAAAGCCGCGGCAATAACCATAACGTTAAGAACGGCAAGGCAAGCAGCAGACAAAAACGTACCGATAAGCCATTGCGCATAATACCGCTTGGCGGGCTGGATGGCATCGGCAAGAACATGACGGTGTTCGAGTATGGCAATGACATCATACTCGTTGACGCCGGCCTTATGTTCCCTGATGACGACCATCCGGGTGTCGATTTGATACTTCCTGACTATACGTATGTACTGCAGAACGCCAACCGCCTTAGGGCAATTTTAGTGACCCATGGACATGAAGACCATACAGGGGCTTTGCCATATTTGCTAAAGGACCTGGACACGAAGGTGCCCATATATTCAACCAAGCTCACGCTTGGACTTATAGACGGTAAACTGGCCGAGTTCAACTTACGCAAGCAGGATTTCCGCGAGGTAAAACCAGGCGACACCGTAAAACTTGGTGCCTTCTCGTGCGAGTTCTTCGCCGTTAACCACTCTATTCCGGCCGCAATGGGCGTGTTCATACAAACGCCGGCCGGCAACGTGTTGCATACCGGTGACTTCAAACTCGATCAGACCCCCATAGACGGCGTCCATACTGACTTCCGCGCTATCTCGCGTTTCTCGGCACAGGGTATAGACCTCATGATGTCCGATTCCACGAACGCGACCAGGGCGGGCTTCACCCCGTCAGAGGCGGAGGTAGGTAAGGCGCTGCGCCAGATAATCTCGCAGGCGCCTAACCGTGTCATAATAGCGTCTTTCGCGTCGCACATACATCGTATACAGCAAGTATGCGACGCTGCAAAAGACGCAGGACGCAAGATAGCCGTCACCGGACGTTCTATGCTCACGAATACGAAGATAGCAAGTGAGCTTGGTTACCTTAACGTGCATGAGAAAGACATCATAGACGCATATGATATAAAGAACATTCCTAAAGATAAGATTGTGGTGTTGTGCACGGGTTCGCAAGGCGAACCGCTTTCCGCGCTTGCTCGCATGGCTAACGGCGAGCACCGCACCGTGGAGATAGAGCAGGGCGACACGGTCATAATATCCGCTACGCCCGTTCCCGGCAACGAGAAAGCGGTGACACGTGTGATAAACGCGTTGTCAAAGATAGGCGCTGACGTATACGACAAAGGACGCGCGCTCGTACATGTCTCGGGCCACGCGAGCTCTGAAGAGCTTAAGCTGATGTTAGTGTTAGCCAAACCCAAGAACTTCATGCCGGTGCATGGCGAGGCGCAACATCTGCGCGCGCACGCTAAACTCGCACATGACGTTGGCATACCACATCGTAATATCTTCATATTAGACAATGGTGATAGCGTGCTATTACAAAACGGTGTTGTCAAACGCGGCGACGGTGTTGACAGCGGCATCATATACGTGGACGGCCTGTCTGTTGGCGACCTTTCGCAGGTCGTGTTGAAAGACCGTCAGACGCTGGCAAGCGATGGTATAGTCACGGTAGTTTGCATGTTGCGCAAAGGCGGCAAACCACAGGGCGAGCCTGAGGTCGTCATGCGCGGGGTAAGTGGGGGAGACGACCCGGCGCTTCTGCAAGACGCCGGCGACAACGTCGCACGCACGTTGCGCGACTCC
>JAISJA010000051.1 GCA_031261765.1 Coriobacteriales bacterium
ACCTCTATGGACCCGCCTTCGTCTTCCAACATGAACTTGGCCATGCGGTCGCCTTTTTTCGTTATCATAGGCTTAAGGTTCGTGCATATACCCGCTACGTTTATCGGGCGGTTCTGCGGTGGGCGCCTTTGCACTACGCGGTCTTCAAAGTCCTCGTCCGCCTCGTCAAGCGAGCCTTCACCATCGTCTTCGTCGCCAGCGCTCCCGGACGCCGCGTCATCGTTGTTGTTCTCCATGAACGCCGATAAAGGATAGTCCGTCTCACGCGCTAGCACGCTAGCGTATGGTGCAAGCGGATGGTCGGAGACGTACATGCCCAGTATCTCCTTCTCGAACGCGAGCTTCATCCTGCGTTCCCACTCCACGCCGTCGGGTTCTGGTATGTCGTCTTCAAACCCGGATTCCACGCCTGAGTCGGCGAACATATCCAAAAGCGATATCTGACCGTCGGCCTGAGTGGACTGACGCTTGGCCGCGACGTCCATGAGGTTATCCTCGTCTATGAACTTCATCATCTGCCTGCGCGTATAACCGGTAGAGTCAAACGCTCCGGCCTTCACCAGCGCGGTCACTGTGCCTTTGTTGCACATGGCCGTTGGCACGCGGAACACGAAATCGTGCAGCGACGTGAAGCGCCCGTTGGCCTCGCGCTCCTCTATAATGGCGTCCGCGGCTTGCTCGCCCACTCCTTTAATGCCCGCGAGCCCAAAGCGTATCGTACCGTCCAGAAGCGGTGTGAACTCGCGCCCTGACGAGTTGACGTCAGGCGGCAGCACCTCTATTCCGTCGGCCTTCGTGGCCGCTATGTAGTGTGTAAGCTTGTCGTTCTTGCCCAGGAAACTTGACAACACGGCCGCCATGTACTCCACCGGATAGTGCGACTTAAGGTAGGCGGTCTGCATGACTATGATGGCGTACGCGGCTGAGTGCGACTTGTTGAACGCGTATTCCGCGAAGGCTAGGACATCATCCCATATCTTCTGCGCGAGCTCCTTCTTATAGCCGTTTTTAACCGCACCGTTTATCCAGTGGTCATACATCGTCTCGTCTATCGTGCCGCCGTTACCGTCGCTCCACGACTGGACCTTCTCGGTCATAAGGGCTTTCTTCTTCTTCGCAACGGCTTTGCGCACGCGGTCGCTCTCACCAGCCGTGAATCCGCACATCTTCATTGAGATGCGCATGACTTGCTCCTGATAGACTATCGTACCGAACGTCTCTTCCAGTATGTCCTTAAGGCTGTCGTCGTAGTACACGACCTTGGCCTTGCCGGTGCGCCTTTGCACGAAGTCTTCAAGGAAGCCGGAGTTAATTGGGCCTGGCCTGAACAGGGCTATCATGGCGACTATATCCGCGAAACTGTCAACCTGCATACGCCTTGCCAGGCTTGTCATCCCGCCGGACTCAACCTGGAACATACCGGCCGTGTCACCGCGTCGCATCATCTCGAACGCCTTCGGGTCGTCGCGCGGTATGTTCTCGGTGTCTATGTCTATGCCGTGGTTCGTCTTTATATATTCGCGTGCGCGCATAATGACGTTAAGCGTACGCAAACCAAGGAAGTCCATCTTAAGCAGCCCCAACGCGGCGTTGTGCTCGCCGTCGTACTGCGTTATTATCACGCCGCCTTTCGTGTCCAGCTTCGTGGGCACGTGGTCTTCCACCGGGTCGCGGCATATTATGACAGCGCTCGCGTGTATACCCTCGCCGCGCAGGTTCCCCTCCAGGCGCAGGGCGGAGTCCAGTATCCGCTTCTTGTCGGGGTCTTCTTTATAGGCGTTGATAAGGTCCGGGTCTGCAAGCTCCTTGTTCTTCTCGGCATCGCTGTTTATGCCAAGGGACGCCGTAAGCGACGCCTTTGGACCGCCGTGTATGAGCTTGGATATCTCCTGGCCCTTCCATATGGGATAGTCGAATATGCGCGCCGCGTCCACGACGGCCTGTTTGGCTTTAAGCGTACCGTACGTTATGACGTGCGCGACGTGGTCCGCACCGTATACGTCGCGCAGATGGTCTATGACCTTGAAGCGCCCTTCTTCGTCGAAGTCGACGTCGATATCGGGCATCTCCGTGCGTTCGGGTGACAAGAATCGCTCGAACATCAGACCGTTTTCCAGTGGCTCAAGCGTGGTTATATCCAACGCGTACGTGACTATGGAACCGGCGGCGCTGCCACGACCGGGGCCCACGCCAACACCGTGAGTCTTAGCCCAGCGTACGAACTCCTGTACGCAAAGGAAGTACGCCGGAAAGCCCTTCGTGCATATGACGTCATATTCATATTCAAAACGGTCGATAACTTCTTGGGGCAACGGAGTGCCGTACTTGCGCTCCAACCCGGCTATCGCCTCTTTATATAGTGCGTAACATTCGTTTATGTTCTGCGCCAGTTCCTCCGGCACAAGGTTGTTGGGGTTGTCGTCATGCACGTGCTTAACCGTAGCACGTGCGGCCTCTGACAGACAGTCCTTGTCTATGTCGTCTTTATCCAACGGGACAACTGGCAGTATTATGTGGTTTTCCAACTCTACGTTACACTTCGCGGCTATGTCTACCGTGTTGTCACAGGCGTCCTCGAAGCCCTTTAACGCCTGGCGCATCTCGGCCTCTGACTTCATATAGAACTGGTCGTTTGAGAAACGCATGCGGTCAGGGTCTTCAACCTTCTTGCCCATGCCTATGCATAACATCATATCCAGTGTAGCAGCGTCCTCGCGGCGCAGATAGTGCATGTCGTTTGCGGCCACCGTCCCTAAGCCCATGCTCTTCGCAAGTGCGTCCAGGCGTATGTTAAGGTCGTGCTGTGTTAAGCTCTGCGTTATCTGTATGCCCTGGTCACCCAGGTCAACGGACTTGTTAAGCTCGTCGGGGCCAAACACGAGGCCCTGGTCTTGTAACTCTATATAGAAGTCGCCCGGAGCGAACACGGACGCCAAGCGCTCTGCCCACTTACGTGCGTCATCTTCCTGCAGGCGCATAAGGTGCTGGGGTATTATGCCGGCCACGCAGGCGGACGTGCCTATTAGCCCGCTAGCATGTTGTTGTAATAGCTCAAAGTTAGTGCGCGGCTTGTAATAGAAGTTGCTTGTGGCAGACGTCGAGACGAGCTTGACCAGGTTATGGTAGCCCTCCAGGTTCTTCGCGAGCAATATCATGTGGTAAAGCTCCGGCTTCTTGTCGCGTTTCAGCTCATCGTCTGGTGTGAAGTAGATCTCGCAGCCTATGATTGGCTTTACACCCTCTTTGTTGCACGCCTCTACGAACGACGGCACGCCATACATGTAGCCGTGGTCTGTAATGGCGACGGCGTCCATGCCGAACTCTTTGGCCTGATGGGCCATGTCGCCGACTTTCGTGGCGCCGTCTAGAAGTGAGTATTCAGTGTGGTTGTGAAGATGTACGAATGCCATAATTTCAGTATAGCAAAGTGGGGTGTGGTGTCTCTTGATTGGTATATAGTTTCAGAACCGGGGCCCCGGCTCGCGCTTCTGCTGGGCAAAAAGCGCTGCCATGTGTGGTATGAGGGCTTGTTTTAGAACCTGGGGCCCGGCTCGCGCTTCTGCTGGGCAGAAGGCGCCCGAGCATACGCGCTCGCACCCCGAACCTGAAACTATATACCAATCAAGAGATACCACAGAAAAAGAACAAACTAAAGAAACAGGCGTGAGAATCTCACGCCTGTTTATGGCAATCATACGGAGTAGAACGGATAATTAAATTTGCGTGAGCCAGTCCTTGTATTCTGGGACGCGGCCGGCGACGACGTCGAAAAAGCGTTCCTGTAATACCTTGGTTATCGGACCGCGTTTGCCGTTGCCTATAACACGGTCGTCCACGGCGCCAATGGGTGTTATCTCGGCCGCGCTACCGGTGAAGAACACCTCGTCTGCGGCGTAAAGGTCCGTGCGCACAAGCGACATCTCACACACTTCGTAGCCAAGGTCGCGAGCGACCTTCATTATGGACGCGCGCGTAAGGCCCTCAAGCACACCATCAGAAAGCGGCGGGGTCTTAAGTACGCCGTCACGTACTATGAACAGGTTCTCGCCTGAACCCTCTGCCACCATTCCGCTCTCGTTTAACAAGATGGCCTCGCCGTAGCCGTGCGATATGGCTTCCATATTGGCCAAGCCACCGTTAAGGTAGCTTGCAGACGACTTTATGCCACCTGGCGTAGCGTTCGCACTGCGTTGGCGCCATGAGGATATACCTACCTTTATGCCATTCTCAAGCGCCTCCGGGCCAAGATAGGCGTCCCACGGCCAGACGGCTATTATGACGTCCACCGGTGAGTCGCTTGGGTTAACGCCCATGGAACCGTAGCCGCGATATGCTAGCGGGCGAATATAACAACTTGGTAGCTTGTTAGCCTTTATCAGGTCTATGGTCGCCTGTGCGAGCTCTTCTGCCGTATACGGCAGGGGCATCATTATCATCTTCGCGGAGCGCTCAAGACGCTTCATGTGATCCATAAGGCGGAACACGGCAGACGTGCCATCGTCCAATTTATACGCACGCGCGCCTTCGAACACGGCCGTGCCATAGTGCAGCGCATGCGAAAGCACGTGCGTAGTGGCATCTGCCCAGGGTATGTTCTTCCCGTTCTTCCAAATGTAGTCTACTTCAGGTATCGGCATTATGTGGTTCCCTTCCTAATCCTATCCTTAATATTGCTAATGAAACCGTACTTTACAGTCTAGCACTATGGACTTTTAGCGTTACGTCATCCTGCGAATCCGCGAAGCACAACCCGGTCATTCTGCGAGCCGCGAAGCGGCTGCGCAGAATCCCATAGCGCTAACTTGCAGGTGAGATCCTGCGCAACGCCTACGGCGTTCGCAGGATGACGTTAGTGCATGACGGCGTTCGCAGGATGACGTAATAGCCAATTCGCAGGATAACAATTTTTAGAACAGCGCGAACAGTCTGTCTAAGAACGACTGATTGTCGTCATCGTCGCTGCTGGAGCTAGACGTGCTGCTGTCGTCATTACTGGGCGCCTTTATGTCAGGAGTCGTCAGCACGAACTGCACGAGCGACACGTTTGGGTTCTGCGACGACTCGAACGAAACCGGCGTGAACCCGGAACCGGTAAAGCTGGACATCATACTGTTTATCTCGTCTGTGACCTGCTGTGGCATAGCTGACGTCTGCGTGTTAAGAGTGCTCATGCCGCTTGCGAACTGTTGCATACCGGTATCGAACGTACCATACTGGCCCGCAAGTTGCGAAAGCCCGCTTGAAAGCTGCGACATCTGGCCCTGTATGTCTGCCGAGTCAAGCGCCTTGGCGGCTTGCCTAAGGCCTTGTGATACCTGCGTGGTGCTTGCCGCTAAGTCGGACGGTAACGGAATAGGTTGGCCTCCTGGCATACCTTGGCCGGTTTTCATAGCTTCATATGTACCACGCATGGTCTCGACCGCCGTTACGTATTGGGTAAGCTTCGTTATATCCACACCAGCACCCGCGGCAGCGGCTAATTCGCTGGTTATCGTTGATTGCGCCGGTATAGCGTCTATGTCGTCAAATACCGTCTGCCAAGCCCCAATACCCTGTGCCAGCTGGTCAAGCCCGTCTGCCGCCTGGTTCAGCTCGTCCGGCAATTGCGTAAGCGCGCTCATGTCAGAGCCGCTGCCGTTAAGCGCGGCGGCTATGGTATTAAGTGCCTGCCCTATCTTGGACGATCCTCCGGCAAGCCCGCCGGCGCCGCTGTTAAGCTGCGATATGCCTTGGCTCAACTGCGTTATACCGTCTGTCATGCTGGAAGTGTCCGGCAGGTCGAAC
The DNA here is from genome assembly GCA_031261765.1 of Coriobacteriales bacterium. The sequence goes on from JAISJA010000051.1 coordinate 5,785, forward strand.
GCCATACTGAAGGGCATGGCGGCAACCTGTATGCCCGTCATGGCGAAGTTAGTCACGTCGGCGTTTATGGTTATATCGGCGTCTTTCTTTGGCAACACCGTGTACACGCACGTAGTGTTGCTACCGGCCTGTGCCTGCGTGGACCCGTCCGCTACGAGGTTGTTGGTGGTGTCCGTGTCGAACGTGAAGGTTATCTGCAGCATATAGTTGTCGTAGAACGCGGGGTCTATGCCTGCGGCGGTATTTTGCGAAGTGGTCATATGTATGCCAAGCGCGCCGCTCTTGCCGCCCAAGTCTGACGCTTGCACTGACTTACCGTTAAGCGTATAGTCTATGTTTATGTTCCATGGCGTCTCGGGCGTTGCCATGTCTCCCTGGTAGTAGAAGTCACCCGTCTGCGCCTGTACCTGCACCTCGTTGCCGGTATGGTCAAGCGGCTGCAGCGACGTTAAGTTCGTCACCTGGTTATAGTCACCGTAGTCGGTTATCGTGCCAGCCGTGTTCACCTTGAAGTGGTTCACCACATACGCGGCGCCAAGTGTGCCGTCGGCCGCAAGGTTACCGTATATGACCTCCTGCTTGTTGGCTATTCCGGCAGGGCCGGACGACGCGCTAGTCGCGGCAGCCTGGGTTCCCGTACTTGCGGTCGCAGCCGCACCGGAACCACTCGCACCGCTTGTACCGTCGGCAAACGCTGTCGCGGGCGCTATGAACGCCATTGCCGCGCTTAACAATACGGCGACCACGCCGTTACTTATCCGCATGGTGTTCTTATTTTTAAAAAAGCGTGTCATGATTCCGCCTTTCCAACACGCGGAGCCTTGCGCCCCGCTTTGTAGAACCGTGCTTTGTACGTAAGCCATTGCACTGGCCTGTCAAGCACCATCATTATAGCCGGCAGGAAGCACGTGACTATCACAAGCGATATGAGCGTGCCGCGCCCAAGCAGCAGGCCCATCTCTTTCACCATGTCAAGCGACGACATGATATACAGCGCGAAACCCGCGAGCGACAATATGGCCGCAGACGTTATTATGGGTTGGAACGCTGTCGCGTGCGCTTCCTCCGCCGCCTGGCGCGCCGGCATCTCGCGCCGTCGCCGCAGGTAGTGCTGCGTATACAAAATGGCATAGTCCGCCGCAGAAGCCAACTGCACGGTCGAGATTATAAGGTAGCCTATGAACATCATGGTGGTGCCCGAGAAATACGGTGTGGCCATGTTTATGTTTATCGACACCTCTATTGAACCAACAAGCAATATAGGCAGCGCTAGCGACCTGAAGATGACGGCTATGACAAGCGCGATGGCCACTATGGACAACAGGTCCACGAAGTTGTGGTCCGTCTCCGTGACGTTTTTCATGTCGTATAGGTTCATACTGGTGCCGGTCGTGTACGACGTATCGTAGTAGCTATTCACGGTGTTGCGTATTTGCTCGACCATGGACCATGTCTCGTCGCCCTCGCTTGGGGCGTTCGTATACAGCACCATGCGCGCGTAGTTATCAGAGTAGAACTGGTTTACTGTCGTGCTATCAAGATATTGTGGTGGCACGGTAGCACCCACGGTCTCTGCGTATGACATGACGTTCGTGACGTGTGGGATATCCTTCAACGCGTCGCCAAGTTCTTTCTCGCGTGCCACGTCTCCGCGCGGCACCATGACCACTACGGGGTTCTGCGTGCCGAACTCCGCGTTTATCATCTGCTCGTCGCCATCTGCACGAGTGCCCGCGGGCGCGTTAGACGTGCCGTACAGAAAGTCGTTATGGCTGACTGCCAGAAAGCACGGCACTACCACCAACACGACTATTATGATGACCGGTATGCGCGCCTTAAGTATGTACTTGCCGGCGCGCGCGAACGGCGGCAAAAAGCGTCTGTGCTTCGTCTTGCGCAGCAACGGACTTGCCACTATGGTAAGCGCTGGTAAGAACACTACTACCGATAAAAGCGAGAGCGCCGTGCCCTTAAGCAGCGACAGGCCCATGTCGGAACCTATCTTGAACTGCATGAAGCACAGCGCCGCGAACCCGAACGCGACGGTAGCCGCACACGCGACTATCGTGGAAAGCGAGCTTTTCATGGCGCGCTTCATGGCTTCGACGGGCGTTATACC
>JAISJA010000083.1 GCA_031261765.1 Coriobacteriales bacterium
ACGCAAGCGCTGGCGTTGCGACAAGCGCTGGCAACGTCACCGCTCACACCACGACCAACGCCGACGCGGACCCAGACACCAGTTCGGCCGTGGATCCGCAGCTGTCGTTTCCGGAAGTCAACATATACATATGCCCGGATCACTTGATCTTATGCTTGCCGGACGCACCTTGCAAGTCGCTTGAACTTGCTACAGCAGGCGTCATAACGCGTTTTTCTGAGTTGTTCGACAGGGCCGACGAACACGAGTCATGGCTTAACCGCATGTTATATATAGCGCTTGATAGCCTGATAGCATCACAGGCAGCTTATCTTGAGAACCTGGAAGACCAGGTTGAGACCATGTTAGACGCCGTAACCGTGCTTAAGAAACCGACCGACGAGATGTTCGAGCAGATACGGGCACTGCGCCGCACGGTATACGCGGCCAAGAAGGCCTTGCGCGCGCTAGACGCCGTAAGTGACGCGCTTATCTGCAATGAAAGCAGTTATATACAGGACAACGACCTGCACCTGTTCCGTTCGGTCGCCACGCGTTGCACCGGACTGGCCTCGCTAAGCGCGTCGGTTTACAGCCTTACAGACGGACTGCTACACACTTATGAGGCGAAGATCAGCGACCACACGAACGACATGGTGAACCGGCTTACGTCCATAACCATACTCATGGGCATTTGGTCGCTTGTCGCAGGCGTCTATGGCATGAACTTCCAGTACATCCCCCTTGAGACGTTCCAGTTCGGCTATTTCATATGCATTGGCGTACTGATTATCGTGACCATAGTGCTGGCGATCGTCTTCCACCGCCGCAAGCTGCTTTAAGCTTCGTTTTCCACCTTGCGCATGGCGTCAATAGTCTGGCCGATAAGTTCGTCTAGCGTCCAGCCAAGCATGTCGGCTCCGCGCTGAATGGTGTCGCGGTCGCACCCGGCGGCGAAGCTCTTCTGCTTGAACTTCTTCTTTACGCTCTTGACTTCCAGGTCCTGTACGCTCTTAGACGGACGCACCAGCACGGCCGCGCCTATAAGCCCGGTAAGCTCATCGGTGGCAAACAGCACTTTCTCCATGAAACGCTTTGGCTCATATACGCTGTCAGTCATGCCCCAACCGTGGCTCATGGCAGATGCTATTATGCTATCATCAACGTCATGCGCGCGCAAAAGCTCCACGCCCTTAACGCAATGCTCGCTTGGGTACATCTCAAAGTCAACGTCGTGCAACGTACCTACTATCTGCCAAAAGTCCGCCGGGCCAACTGCTGTGCCGTCTGACGCCTCCCCCGCTACGCCGTCTTTGGCCTCGTTTGGATATACCTGCGCGAACCAGCGCATGACCCCGCCCACGGTCTTGCCGTGCTCTATATGGAACTCGTCTTTGTTATACTCGCCCAAAATGGCAAGCGCTTCTTCGTATGTAGGCACCATTCTGCTCCTCTTAACCTTCCATGTCGTCATTCTGCGAATTCGTGAAAGCGAATTGCGCAGAATCCCATACGCTAGTCTTATTATAAGATTCTGCGCAGCCGCTTCGCGGCTCGCAGAATGACGCACATACGTTATGCAACGCGTATTACAGCGCCGTTCCTTTCTTCGGCACGAACAGTTTGCTCATGTCCACGCCTTCATGTTGTAGTAGCCGTTGTTTTATGCCGATACCGCCGGCGTAGCCGGTCAGGCTGCCGTTTGACCCCACCACCCTATGGCACGGCACTATTATAGATATGGGATTATGCCCCACGGCGCCGCCCACGGCCTGCGCCGACATCTTCGCCTTGCCAGCCGCTTTGGCCATCGCCTGCGCGAGCGCGCCGTATGTCGTCACCTCGCCATAAGGTATCTGTGTTAACAGGCGCCACACGCCCTGGCGAAACTCGCCGCCTATCGGAGCCAATGGTAACTCGTTAATCTCGGGCTTATCCCCGGCGAAATAACGTTTTAACCAATCTTTAGTTTGAGAGAAAACCGGAAAGTCGTCTTTTGGCACAAGCTCCTTGCCAATGGTGCCGCCCTCGTATTTCTGGCCCTCTATCCAAAGGCCCGTAAGACTTTCGCCGTCAGAGGCGAGCCTGAGCGTGCCTACCGGCGAGTCGCATTCTGTTAAATAGTACATTAAAGCTCCTTCTTTGTCCGCGTCTTACCGTTACAATGAATTCCATAGGTTCACAGTCGCATAGCTGCGCCACGGCCGCCACGCTTCAGACAGCGCCAGGCGCTCTTTGGGCGTCGCGCATTCCGGCAGTGCCTTCTTCACGCCGAAGTCAGTCTCCAGAAAAGCGTCCGTGTATCCCATGGCGCGCATTGCCATGTAGTTAGCGCTCCAAGGGCCTATGCCGTGCAAGGCCATGAGCTTGTCCATCTCGCCTACCGGGTCTACGGGCAGGTCGAAGTCTATCTTATCCACGTTGTTTTTCGCGCTATCGCCATTTGCGTCGCCCGCCGTGTCACCAAACGCGCCGACCTCGCCAGCTCCGCCGTCTTCGCAAAACGCCTTTGCCAGCTCGCGTATCGTGCGTGAACGCGCCGACGTCACACCAAGCGCTCCCAGGTTGTCCGCGATCTTATCACCCATGGCCAACATGTCCGCGGCCGTTGGGAATATGCGGTTCAAGCCGTCTATGCCGGTTTCCACCGGCGTGCCATAGCGCTCTGCTATGCGAGCGGCCAGGGTGCCTGCCGCCTTAACGGTTATCTGCTGGCCTAACACCGTGCGGCATGCCATCTCAAACGTGTCAAAGCAGCCCGGCACGCGCGTGCCCTTAACGCACAGTCCGGGCCGCACGTCGTTCATTACGCAAAGCGCGTCGTATATGGCATCGGGGTCGCTGCTAAGGTCGAACTGCCGTTTAACGCGTTTTATCACCGTCGATAAAACCGGTAACAAGCTGTCGCTTATCGTAAGGCTTATACGGTTTTTCCTGGCGACGTTGCTTACGCGCAGCCAACCCGTATGCGTATCGCCGTTCGTGTCGCTAAGTCGAGCCGTGCGCATGTACGCGCCACCCGCAAGCCCGTCTTTTGCATCGGATTTCGCGTCCACTATGGCATCGTGCGTCCCCGCGCCACCGCCACGAATCCCCGCTCCGCCGTCGCGCACGACCGTCTCCACACCAACAATCGCCCGGCCTTCAAAGAACGCAAGCAGCGCGTCCCAGCCATATGGCGGACGGTATCCCAACTGCAAGGTTATGGCGCCGTCGCAGCGCTTGTCCCCGGCGGCTTTCTTGCGCAGCTTCGTAGGACACAGCCTATAATGCTGTTTGAACAGGTCGTTGAAGCGCCGCGTGCTGCCAAAACCCGCGGCCCGCGCGACCGCGGCAACGGACAGGTCGGTGTCCGTAAGCAGGCTCTTGGCCAAAAGCAGCCTGCATGTTTGCAAGAACTGCACCGGCGTAACGTGGTATTCGTCCTCAAACGTGCGGCGTATATGACGGTCGGTGTAGCCCAGCTTCTCCGCTATGTCGCCCAGCCCGTTTATACTGGCGCAATTATCTTTCAGCATCCGCGCCGTGCGCTTGGCAAGGTTCTTTGACGCATCGGTTACCGAAAGGTCTGGCGCGATGTCCGGCCTGCACAGAAGGCATGGGCGATAGCCGGCACTCTCGGCCTCGGCGGCCGACGCGAAAAACGCGCAGTTCTTCTTCGCGGGCAGTTTGGCCTTGCAAACCGGGCGGCAGTATATCTTCGTAGACGACACGCCCACAAAGAAACGCCCGTCAAAACGTGTGTCGTGCGCCTTCAGTTCCTCGTATAGTATGTCCTTGTCGGCCAACATCTAGCCCTCCAAAAAGCTTCAAAATATTTTATCTGTCGATAAAATCATAACGCTTTACCGGCGACATGTTAGCCATAATCGGACATAAGCGCTTGGCGATTTCGTGCAACACGAATATGTGAAGAAACCCGCCGGTGGAGGGAAACAACCGGCGGGCTTCGTCGCGTGACGCGGGATATCAGTTAGGATGCTAGCTATTCAGATGCGCGATCGCATAATCGGCTTCGGCGTTGGTGAACTTC
>JAISJA010000067.1 GCA_031261765.1 Coriobacteriales bacterium
TTCGTAGCAGGCCGTGCGGTGGACCGCTCTTTTGACTTCCCAGCGGGCTCCACTTTAGACTTCGATGCGGGCTTCGCAGCGGGCCTCGCGGCAGTGCGTGCGCCAATACCAGCTTGCACGGTAGACCTAGGCCGCGCGTCGGCCCGCGCGTCGCCATGTGCATCTCTATGCGCGCCATCGCGTTTTTGCGACGCCGCCTGTTTACCTGTTGACACTGACTGCTTGCTTGTTGACGCCGCCTGTTTAACTGTTGGCACGGGCTGTGGCGCTCCACACGCGCCGCAGAACCTCGCACCTTCCCTTATCGGCTTACCACAATTTACACAAAAAGCCATTACTGGCACCCTCCCACATATAACTCTGACTTACATATACTCCACAAACGCACTTGGACTTACGACGCCACCACGCTTTTAACAAGCGTAGCGCTGCCGTGGTCCACGTACCACCCAAATCCAGCCTTCAGCGGCTCGCGGAACGCCGGTACTATACGGCTTATCTTAAGCGCGGTCTGGTTGCCAACGTTATCGGCCAACCATATGCCGTTGCCGTAAGACGAGACCTCCCTGTACCATGATTCATAGTTAAACGCCGTAAAACGCGACGGCTCGCCCGACACCACCAAACCGCCAAGGCTCCTGTAACTGCCGCCGCTAAGCCATTCGTCAAAACGCGGTTTAACGTCTGGCGGCACCGCTTCCACGCACGCGCGCAGCGACACGCCCATAAGGTACGTATTGCTTAGCGTGTTCACGTCCGTATCCACAAGTTGTTCTATGAACGCTATCATGCTAGCTTTATCGCCCATATACGTTATATGCTCGTCTTCACCTATATATCCGTCCATAAGCGCGTCCGGGTCGCATATGCGTATATCCGCGTCCTTTATGTTCGCAAGCACCTTGGCAAGGCCCTGCATGAACACGGCCTCGCGTTGCTCGTCTTCTCCCAATGCCATAAATATAGGAGAACGGCCAAAATCGTGACACACGGTCCGTATGTCCTCGCGCGATATGCCTATGGGCACCGCGCCCTGTTTAACACCACCGGATACAAGCGTTTGAGCGTCTACGACCTGTGGCAGTATCGGCACGGCCGGCAGCACCGTCCAACCCATCTTCGCGGCCTCGTTGGCGCTGTCACCGCACAGCTTTGCCACCATAGCGGCCTTAACGCTGGTCGCGCCGGTCTCCGCAAGAAGGGCGGCGTCCTGGGCGGCGTTCGCGGCGACGTCTTTGGAATCACCGTTCTCATCATCAAGGCCTTCGTCTGCTATGCTGGCCGTTTGGAACTCGTATATACGATCTGTGTTTATAAGACCGCGCCCCTGCCCTTTTGGAATGGGCACGCCACGCACGGAGCCTATGACGTTAAGGTATTCGTCGTCGCTGTTCATGCGCAGCGCCATCTTGCACTTAAAGTTTGGAAGCAGCCTGTATGAGACCGCATTGCTGCGGCTTGCGGTAAGCACGGTATGTATGCCGCATCTAAGGCCATCACGCGAAAGCACGCCAAGCGCCTCTACCAAGCTGTCATATAAGTCCGAGAAGACCTCGAATCCGTGTATGACAAGCACGATAGACGGCATAGGGTCAAAGCCATCGGCGCCGCCAGCCACGCGAGCCGTATATGCGTCGAATCCCAGCCCCACCTGCGCAAGCACGGTACGTCTGCGCGCCATCTCTGAGTTAAGCATCTTGAACAGTCGGTTTATCTTCTCACTCTCTGATGAGAACAAAACGTCAGCCACTTGTGGGGCGTCTTTGAACATGCCAAGCGTCTCAGACTCGAAGTCCAGCACGTACGCGCCGGCCATTTGCGGTGTGTTCGTCTTGATAAGCGAATACAGCATGGCCTCTACGAACATGTCCTTGCCTGATCCCGGCGAACCATATATTACGGCGTTGCCCTCCTCGCCAAGCGGCAGCATAAGCGGCAGCTGCCGTTGGTTGTTCGGGTCGTCGAACTCGCCTACAAGCAAAGACAACGGGCGGTCGGCGGCGGGCATCGAGGCGTCAGCGGGCATAGAGCCGGTGGCGGTGGCTGCGTCCGCGGCGTCACCATGGGTGGGTGCGGCAGCCTCTGCGTTTGCGGCTCCGTCCTGGGCAGGCGCGGAGCCATACCCCAACTCCTCGGCATATTTACTATACAAGCTGTCAAGTAATATGACGCTGGGAATGGGGTCAAGCCATAGGCGCGGCGCGCTTAGCCCAACTTCGCGCGCGGTCTGCACAAGCTGGTCCAACACAGCTACCGACTCGGGCGTAGAGGTCGCCTGCGCGCTTGCCTCAAGCTCGGGGTGCGCGCTCAGGACGCTACGTCCCGTCGTAGATATAAGCGAAACGCTGTCGTCATGCGATTTAACGAAACGCTCCGCCGGGCGGTATATGCCGCCGGCATAAGCGCTTTGGCCCAATGCGAAATACTCGTTGTAACCAACCTGCAGGTAAAAACGCCCGGCCTCTTTAAGCTCGGCGGCTTCGGTGCGCTTCAGCATCTCGCGCGAGTCCGCGGCCTCGGCCACCTTAAGGCACACTTTAAAGCGCGCGTTGCTCCATATTTGGTCGTTAACCACGCCGCTTGGCTTTTGCGTGGCCAGTATAAGGTGCACACCCAGCGAGCGTCCTATACGCGCGGCGCTTATAAGGCCTTCCATGAACTCAGGCTGCTGGTCTTTCAGTTCGGCGAACTCGTCTGCCACCAGCACTAAATGCGTAATGGGCGTGCTTACAACGCCGGCGCGGTAAAGCTCCTGGTACTTGTATATGTCCATGGTGCCGGTGCCGGCTATGTCGCGCGCCTCGTTAAAACGCTGTTGGCGGCGCCGCAGCTCCGCGGTAATAGACGTAAGCGAACGGTTTATAGCCGCGCCGTCCAGGTTGGTTATAGTACCCGCCAAATGCGGCAGCCTGGCGTGTTCGTTGTCAAACGCACCGGCAAGCCCACCGCCCTTATAGTCGATAAGCACGAAAGACACTTCGTCCGGCCTGAAGTTTATGGCAAGCGACAATATATACGTTATTATGAACTCGGACTTTCCTGAGCCCGTCATGCCGGCTATAAGCCCGTGCGGCCCGTGGAAGTCCTCATGTATGTCAAGCATAAGCGGCTCGCCACCGGGCGCCACGCCAAGTGGCACCGCAAGGCTAGTGACAGGGTTACTGCGCTCCCATCTTGACGCTATGTTCAGATGCTCTGTCTTCGCGGCCTCGAACATCTCTAAGAACCCTATAGACGGCGGAAGCGCACCGGCCCCGCCTTTCTCGACCAAAGGAACCCTCGCAAGCGCGTGAGCAAAGGAATTGGCGTCTTTTATCCCAACGGATATGTCCTGTATGAAACCCGTGCGCACCCCGGAAGGCTCACGCGGGTCGTACATCTGTGCCTGCGCGCCTGTGTTAGCGGCGGCCCCGCCAGCGGATACGCCAAGCTCTATTATGCGCGAACACTCCTTTGGCAGCGATTTGACGTTATCGCAAAAGGTTATTACCGAGAAGCCCTTGTTCTCGCGAAGCGCGCACAGCTTCTCCATTACGGCCGCCTTCTGCGCGAGCCCCTGGCTTGCTACTATGACAACATAATAGCATCCGTAGTCGGTTATCACGTCGCTTTTCTGCTGCCCCTCGCGTCGCGCGAGCTCGCGTTCCAGGAAAAGGGATAGCTCGGCCGCGTCCTGCGGACTGGTGGCTATGAAACGTTGCGTGAACTCGTCGTTAAAGCAATGTGGCAACGTGCGCATGAAGCGCCACTGCCTTTCGTCGGACTCGTCGGCTATCAACACGACTTTCACTTCGTCGGGAGCGTGCAGCGAGGCTATTTGCGCCACCAAACCGCGCATGAACGAAAACGACGCGTTGCGTGTTCCTATTACGCCGGATACGTAGTCTTTCACAAGCGATATCGCCTCGGGCACCCCGCGTACGACAAGCGGTTGCTTCGCCATGGCCAGCACGCGGTCCTTCAACTCGTCATGCTCTATGGTAAGCCTGTCCGGCGGCCATTTGACGTCCGCGTCAAGCGGCGTGTCGCCCATGCCTATGCGCATCTCCAAGAAGTCAGAATGTAACGCGGTGCGCTCCCACAGCCTTCGGTCGCGGTCCTTCACGCGCTTGAAGCATACTGCAAGCGGAATGCGGTTCTCGGTTAGTATCTGGCCCTGCAGCATTATGGCGTCGTTAAGCTTGGCCTGCACCTGTACAAGGTACGCGTTATAGGCCTCTTGCCTTTTGGCCTCTTTCTTGGCGTTCTTCTTCTTGTTGTAACGCGACTGCAGCGTTGGCCAAAGCACGGCCCCGGCTATCATGACGACCACCATGGCGGCCATGGGTATTATGCGCATAAGGTTGTTGCCCGTGCCGCTGGTGCTGTTCGCGCTGCTCATTATGTTGCTTACCATATAAAGGCCCATTAACGCCGATACAAGCGCCATGCCAAGTG